>JAUYMX010000128.1 GCA_030699345.1 Methylococcaceae bacterium | reverse complement strand
GCGCGGTAAGCGTCAAAGCGGGGTTTCACGAAAATTGCGTGCGGGCATAATCGATAGGCTTGCGCTGATGACATCGCGGAATGAATGCCGTAACGTCGCGCTTCGTAACTGCAGGTGGCAACTACGCCGCGGGAATTAGGTTCCCCGCCGACGATGAGCGGCTTGTTGCGGTATTGCGGAAAATCACGCTGCTCTACCGCCGCAAAAAATGCATCCATGTCAATGTGGATGATTTTTCGGGAGATCACTTTGATAGTCCTGGCAGGGCACAGCGATAGGTCGGTAGTTATTATTCGGTGCCCGGAGTACTTACCCGGCCTTGGAGCCATTCATGTAAAAAATCCAAAAATCGTCGCACTTTGGCAGACAGGTATTTACGGTGGGGATAAACGGCGTGTATATCCAGCGGCGGTAATTGATAGTTCGCTAAAACCGCCTTCAATTTACCTTTCTTAAGGTCTTGATCAACTATATAGATTGGCACCATGACCAGTCCTAAGCCGTTGATAGCCGCGATTCGGATGGGGTCGTAGACATTGGCCTGCATACGGCCGGTGACATTGACGCCGGTGTAACCAGCCTCGCCTCTAAATAGCCATTTATCTCTTGGCACACTAGCCCAGTTGACCAGACAGCTATGATTTTCTAAATCTTCCGGGATTTGTGGTGTGCCGTGTTGGGCAAGATATTCCGGGGAAGCGCAAACAACCAATTCTGAAGTCGCCAGCTTACGGGCAACCATGCTGGTGTCTTCAAGATTGCCCAGGCAAATGGCAATATCAATACCGCCGTCGACTAAATCTCCCATGCTGCTTTGTAGAATCATCTCTACAGTTAAGTCAGTGTGTATTTTCAAAAACTCGGCTACGGCCCTGGCAATATGCGTCGCGCCGATGATAGGTGGTGCGCTGATTCTTAACACGCCCCGAGGTTCGGATTGCAAATGGGTGACTGCTGCCTCCATTTCCTCAACATCAGCCAGCACTTGCTGGCAGCGCTCAAGATAGGACGCACCAACGTCGGTCAGACTTAAGCTTCTGGTGGTGCGATTGAATAGGCGGGTGCCCAAAACGCCTTCTAGCTGCATGATGTGTTTGGTCGCCATGGCTCTGGAAATGTCTAAATCGCGCGCGCCTTTGGCAAAACTGCCCGCTTTAGCAACGCGAACGAACACATTCATACTTGTTAGCTTATCCATCTGAACCTCACATGAATCAATAGTTGCCGATAAAAATCGTTATTAGCGATAGTAGGCTTAATTTTAGGGCTTGAAAGTGTCATCAAGATGTCACAAAAAACTCATAAAATACATTTAGTTATGAATTTTACGAGGCTGCAGCGTAATAACACTTTAAGAAATTATGACGAAGAAATCAAAAAACATTGACATTGTTAACTATTTCCAAAAAAGAAACAATCAGTTTGCTACCCTGTGACTTGTGGATTGTCAATATATCTATATATTAGACACCAACATAAATCTACTTACTAACTGACGCACATATCCATCGTGCGAATTTTTAAACACTTTATTAGGGCATTAACTATGAACGATTTCAGTAAAGACATTCTTATCGGCATATTATTTGTTGGCGGCATGTGGAGCTTTATCTCCGGGCAATTTATTTTTTCAACCGTGTTGTTTGCCAGTGCGGCTATTTACAGCAATATCGCGATGAGAACCAAGTTAGACAACTAATTCCTCAGTTTGAACAACCTCCTGGTGTTGTACCTACAAGCAGACTCCTCCAAATACTCTGCTTGACCTTACCTCCCTCTGTTATTAAAGGCACTGGGAGGTTTTTTTTGACTGGCGCTAAGCTAGACTTTGCTTACTTTCCGTGTTTGTTTCCATACCACATCTTCAATGCCGCATTGCGGTACAAATCCTGATACCGCTTGCGTTAACAGCAACCTGACCTGATCAAAATCATTGGCTTGAGTGGCGCTTTCTAATGCGGTCAAAATGGTTGTCAATTCTGACCAAGGAATGACATGCTCTTCGGCCCGCAAGATGCGACTGTGGCTGGTGGCAGATACATCGTCGCCAATCAATAGTTCTTCATAAAGCTTTTCGCCGGGGCGTAGACCGGTGAAACAAATTTCACAATCACCGCCTGGATGCAGCTCGTCTTTAATTTGTAAGCCGCTTAAACGAATCATGCGTTGGGCTAAGTCCAGAATGCGGATTGGTTCCCCCATATCCAGTACAAATACATCGCCACCTTGGCCCATAGCACCCGCCTGAATCACCAATTGTGCGGCTTCGGGAATAGTCATGAAATAACGAATAATGTTGGGATCTGTCACCGTGACCGGCCCACCGCGAGCGATTTGCTCCCTGAATAGCGGTACGACAGAGCCGGAAGAGCCTAAGACATTGCCAAACCTGACCATG
>JAUYMX010000119.1 GCA_030699345.1 Methylococcaceae bacterium | reverse complement strand
ACCGACACATCTAATGCACTGGTGATTTCGTCGCAAACGATAAATTCCGGGTTTAATGCCAGCGCTCGCGCCAAGCCAATTCGCTGACGTTGTCCGCCGGAAAATTCGTGCGGGTAACGCCACAGAAAATCCCGGTTCAGTTGCACGCTTTCCAATAGCACACTTGCCAGTTCGATACGCTCTTCATGATTTGCACCAATGCCATGGACTTTCATCGGTTCGGTCAACGTGGTTTCAACTAACAAACGCGGATTCAATGATGATTGCGGATCCTGGAAAGCAATCTGCATTTTTCGTCGCATTGGTCGTAATTCGCGGGCGGAAATCCCGATCAGCTCCTGACCGTCTATCTGAATACTGCCGGAAGTCGGCGGTTCCAGTTGCAGCACTGCCCGCCCTAACGTGGTCTTGCCGCAACCGGACTCGCCGACCAATGCGACGATTTGGCCCTGCGGAATATCCAAAGACACTTCATCAACTGCTTTTACATAATCGACGGTATGGCGGAATACGCCTTTTTTGATTGGAAACCAGACTTTCAGATCGCGGATTTGCAGTAACGGTTTTGACTCTGTCTCTTGTTCCAACTGTCGTAATGTCTGCAAATGCACCGGTTTTGCTAAATTCTCCGGTAACGCCGCCAGCAACTGCTTGGTATAGGCATGCTGTGGATTGTGTAAAACTGCTGAGCTTGGGCCAACTTCAACCAGCTTGCCCTGTTGCATCACGCCGACCCATTGCGCCATTTGCGCAACTACCCCGAAGTCATGGGTGATAAACAACATGCTCATGCCGGTATCGTCCTGCAGTTTGCGCATCAGCCGCAAAATCTCGGCCTGCACAGTCACATCCAGCGCGGTAGTCGGCTCATCAGCTATCAGCAATTGCGGCTCGCAGGCCAAGGCCATTGCAATCATTACCCGCTGCCGCTGGCCGCCGGACAGCTGGTGCGGATAATCGCGAAAGCGCCCGGATGCTTGCGGGATTTGCACCTGCTCCAAGGCCAGCATCGTGCGCTCTTGGGCTTCCTCATCGCTCATATTCGGATGATGGATTTGCAGTGCTTCGGTGATTTGCTCACCGATGGTCAACACCGGATTCAGCGAAGTCATCGGCTCTTGGAAGATCATTGCAATTTGCGATCCGCGTACCGCGCGTATGCCTGGATCATCGAGCTTTAATAAATCCTGGCCGTTGAACAGTATTTCGCCAGTTGGATGAGACGCCACGCCTTGCGGCAAAAGTCGAATCACCGATAATGCACTGACCGACTTACCGCTGCCTGATTCACCAACCAGACAAAAAGTATCGCCTTTGGGAATGCTAAAACTAACATCATCAACTGCTCGCACTTCCCGGCCACCCGATTGCAGATAGGTACGCAGATTGCGAACTTCCAGCAAAGACTGGCTCATACGCCCTCCCCTTTGCCTGAAAGCTTGGGATCAATCGCATCGCGGAAGGCCTCACCGATCAAGTTATAGGCAAACACGGTCATAAAAATTGCCCCGCCGGGAAATACCGCCATCCACCAGTTAAAGCTCGATGACTTGACAGCCTGATCCAGCATCGCTCCCCAGGACGGTGCATCTACGACCCCTAGACCAAGAAAGCTTAAGGTCGCTTCCGCCAGAATCGCCCCGGCAATCCCAAAACTCACCGACACCAGCAACGGCGCGACGCCATTGGGCAGCATATGCCGGAATAGAATGGACGGCAGCGGTAAGCCGCTGGCCACCGCCGCTTGCACATAATCCTGTTTACGCAACTTGAGGAACTCGGTACGCACAAAGCGGGCATAACCCGACCAGCCGGTAACGCCGATAATCACCATCATCATGTACAGACTGCGGCCAAAAAACGCCACAAAGGTCAGTAGCAAAAACAAGGTGGGAATATCTTCGAAAATTTCCACCAGCCGCATGCCCAGCATATCGACAATGCCGGAAAAATAGCCCATCAAACCGCCGACGATTACACCGATAAACAGCGCAATGCCGGACGCAATCAGACCAATGCTCAAGGCAATCCGGCAGGCGTGAATCATCCGGCTCAGCACGTCTGCGCCATTTTCTTCAGTGCCCATCAAATGCGTATGTCCTTGAGTTTCAAAAGGCGCCTCCAGGCCTTTACTTACCATATCCCGCAAATAATCGGTTGGCGCATAAGGGATGGGCGGCATGATGCGCCAGTCGACTTGCGTGTAGGCTGGGGTACGAAAGTCGTCGTAAATCACCAGCGCGGGCGGTTTGACGAATATATTGGCAAATACGGCTATCAAAGCGCTACTTAACAAAAACAATAACACGCGCTTACCGAGAGCAACTTTAAGCCTGAAGACAATCCATACAAGAAAAAAATTAGCCAATACCCAGACATCTTCTACCGACAAATATTTCAAAACCGGTGCCGAAATCACGCCATCCTTGCTCATCAACAGCGGCATGGAATTGGCCAGAAACGGCGCGAACACCGCAGCGAACACCAACAACCCTATCCAGGCAAAGCCAACTTTGACGCCGACACCATCCAGCGTTTTGCGCCAGATGCGGGAAGCAAAGGATTCTCGACTGACAACATTAGTCATAAGTCACCCGCGGATCGGCCAGGGTGTAACAAAAATCGGCAATCAAATAACCGATTAAAGTAAGAAAACCGCTAACCCAGGTAATCGACAATACCAGTTCGCGGTCGCGGCCTTTTACCGCTTCCACTGCTAGTTGCCCCATACCGTTGATGCTAAAAATGTTTTCAACGATCAACGACCCAGCGAGCAAACTGGGCAGTAAGCCTGCCGATACGGTAATCAGCGGCAACAAGCTGTTGCGGAAGACATGCTTCCACAACACATCATTTTCAGCCAAGCCTTTGGCGCGAGCGGTACGGGCATAATCCGAATGCAGGTTTTCCAGGATCGAGGTACGGGTCAATTTAGCCAGCGCGGCAAACCCGCCATAGGACAAACACAACACCGGTAGAACCAAATGCCAGATTCGATCCAGCAGAAAGCCGCGCACAAAACCGGTCTGCTCCCAATGCGGAAGGAAGGGCATATCCTGAGCCTCTCGGCTACCGATCCCTGCAGTCGGGAACCATTGAAAATGCTGCACGTTGGCAAAAAAGCCCAGCAACAATACCCCGGCCAACATGGTTGGAATCGACCATAAAGCCAGCATAGACATCCCCATACCCACATCGAAAGAGCCGCCGCGATTGGTGGCGGACTTCATTCCAACCAAAATGGCAATCAGGTAGGTGACAGGAATAGTCACTAGATTAAGCAGCAGCGTAATCGGAATACGCTCGGCAAGAATATCCGACACCGGCCGGCCGTATTGAAAGCTGGTGCCCAAGTCCATGCCTTTACTGAAAGAAAATTCGCCACGATTGCCCTGATCATCGGAGACAAAACCGATCGGCGACACATTATTCAGCCAGCGCAAATATTGCACCGGTGCGGGCTTGTCCAAACCGTAACGCTTGTTGTAATAATCTTCTATCGCCTTACGCTGCTCGGGTTTCATTTCCATGCCGCTGGTCAACGCTTGTGGCGTAATACCACCAGGTGATAAGGCCATCACGGTGAACACCACAATCGAAATCCCCAGTAATGTGGGAATCATTAGCAATAATCGTCGAACTAGGTAAGTTAACATCGGTTAGTCCTCGGTTTATTGCTTATATTTTTGCTGTTGCAGCGGGACATAATTTTCTTGAGGCAAGCCACCTAGATTCAAACCGGTTTTGGTCATTTGGATATTGGCGATGCGTTTATCGACAAACAGCAAGTCTTTGGTCCGGACTAGAAATGTATAAGGCTGATCCTCATAAATAATACGTTCGGCCTGCTGCCACAATGGCATGCGCTTATCGTCATTGACGGTGTTGCGAGCTTGCTCAATCACCTTATCCAATTCTGTATTTTTGTAACTGTTGCGATTACTGCCTTCTTTGGCCTGCGAACTATGAAAAACATAATACAAGTCGCTTTCAAGACCGCCGCCCCAAGCCAACATGCTGGCATCGTAATCTTTCGTATTCAAGCTTTCCAACAACACCGGAAACTCTTGCGGCGAAGCAATCAATTTCACTCCAGCCTTGGCAAAGGCATCTTTTAACAACAACACCAAGCGTTTGTAATCTTCAACCGACTGGGTGTAGATCAGTTTGAATTCAAAGGGTTGGCCAGCCTTGTCTTCCAATACGCCATCGCCGTTTCGATCTTCATAACCGGCCTCTTTTAGTAAGGCTTTAGCTTTATCTACGTTGAACTGATAGGCTTGCAAGCTGCTATCGTGCTGCTTGGTTTTGCTGCCAAAAGGGCCAATGGCAGGTTCGGCATAGCCAAAATAGACTTCATCAATAATGCGATTGACATCAGTCAAATACGTCATCGCCTGCCTGACACGCTTATCGGCAAATCTAGTCGGTTTACCGCCGCGCTCTTGGTTCCAACCGATGTATTTATAGCCTCGCGCCAAACTCATATATTCAAAAAGCTGGCTTTTAGCGGTAATTTGTTCGTCTGTCTTTAGTGCCTGATATTCCACCGGCCGGGCAAGGTAAGAATCTATTTGACCGTTGCGGTAAGTAGTTAGCCGGGCACTATCGTTTTGGATGATCTTCCACAATAAGCGGTTAAAGGCAGGCTGCACGTCTCCCCAATAGCGTTCATTACGCACCAGCTCCACATTGCCTTTATCCGGGCTCCAATTTTTAGGGTCCGTCAATTTGTAGGGCCCACTGCCCAAAAGTAAGCCTTTGGATTGGTTAAATTTTTGCGGCTCTTTCAAATATTGCTCATAGAAATGCTTGGGCAAAATAGCACTTCCGCCCGCCAATGACATCGCCAGAAAATACGGTTCATTAAAAGTAAACACTACTTCATATTTACCATTGGCTTTAACCTCCTTAATTTTTTGCAGTGATGCTCTATCACTTGGAGCCTGTATTGCTTCATTAATCGTAAAATTGTAGGTAAAAACCACATCCTCAGCGGTTAAAGGCACGCCATCGGAAAAGGTGACATCCTCACGCAATTGAAAGCTGATCGTTAAGCCGTCATCACTGACTTTCCAGCTTTTAGCGATTAACCCTTGCCATTCCAACGTATCGGGATCGCGAGTAACTAAACTCTCCTGCACAAAACTTTGAACGTTTGCTGCATACCCGTCAGTAGAAATCAAGGGTGTCAATGTCTTGAGATTTGTCTCCAGAAAATCCACAACCCAATCTCCTTGCGCATAATCCGGCAATCGCGTTGCGGCTTGAGCTCGTTTAAAGGCTGGTGCAACATCTTTGGCTTGTGAAGCATTGGCCGGAGATGCCGTTGACAAGGTGCCTGACGAAATAGCGCTACGCAGTTCTCGCATATCCTTGGACTGCTCTGACATTGCCGTTTCCATTTCGGTAAGTTTTAACCACTGTCGATCAATCTGATACATGGCTAGCAACAATAAAAATATTAGTACGCTAAGCAGCGAATAGAGAATCCAGTCTCTGGCGGTCAGTTGTTTTTGCATGTGTTGTGTGTCGAAAATTTTTAGTGATGGCTTATTAACAATACGGGAGAAATTCGTTTTAACTTAAAGATAAAAACATCAGATTAGGTTTAATTACTAAAATCTATGCTTAAAACAGATAACTAAAGCTTACTTTAACCTTCCATTAAGAATTTTTAAAGATCTATGTTGATAGAAGATAATTGTCTTTTAAACGCTGATGTTCATGGCTGCTATGAGATGAATTATCTGACCGACAAGCATCATAGCCGATTTACAGTAAGATCAATAAAGTAAGCCCAAGATCACGCACGAGTTGACCGACAAAGTGCTAGACATCATAAGGTTGCTCATAGATACTTGCCGCCATTCCAACAACAAGCTACTAATAAAAGGGGGAGAACTATGGGTTTTATGCAGGGTAAACGCGTGTTGATTGTCGGCCTGGCCAGCAATCGCTCGATCGCCTGGGGTATCGCTCAAGCCATGCACCGCGAAGGTGCCGAATTGGCTTTTACTTACCAAAATGAAAAACTGCAAAGTCGCGTTGAAGATATGGCGGCACAATGTAATTCATCTATTACTATTGAATGTGATGTCAGCATTGATGAGCATATCGATAATGTCTTCAAAAAATTGGCCGAGCATTGGGACGGCTTAGATTCTATTGTACATTCAGTGGCATTTGCGCCGCGCGATGCATTGGATGGCGATTATGTTAATGCGACTACTCGTGATAATTTTCGTATTGCCCATGATGTCAGCTCTTACAGTTTTACGGCTTTAGCTAAAGCGGGTCGTTCATTGATGGCGGGCCGCAACGGTTCATTGTTAACTTTAAGTTATCTTGGTGCTGAACGCGCGATCCCAAACTACAACGTGATGGGCGTTGCCAAAGCCAGTTTAGAAGCAAATGTTCGTTACATGGCGGTTGCACTGGGCGCTGAAGGCACACGAGTAAACGCCGTGTCTGCCGGACCAATAAAGACATTGGCTTCTGCCGGTATCAATAATTTTAAAGCTATGCTCAGCAAAGCGGCCGATACTGCGCCATTAAAACGCAATGTCAGCATTGATGAGGTAGGCAATGTGGCTGCCTTTTTATGTTCCGATCTTGCATCAGGTATTACTGGGGAAATTACCTATGTAGATGCAGGCTATAATATTGCCGGATTGGCCGCGTCTTAAAAAACACCACACAAAAAAGGGAGCACTAAGCTCCCTTTTTTGTGTCCGGTAGAAAACCAGTATTACTTTGGCGTTTTAACCGATATATCAGCCTTGGCCTGCAAGCTGTTTATTAAAGCGTTAAAATCTGCTTGCCCAAACGCTTTACCGATATTTTTAATAGCTAGCGGAAGCTGTTTTTTATCGTCGGCACTCATCACACCTTCTTGAACCTTGGAAACGCTAACTACAGCCTGCTCACCGGAAGCCAATTCAGTTATAAATACCGTTGCTTTATCACCAACCGGTTTAGCTGCTTTGAAAATCTCCTGTCTGAGCTCTACCGGCACATCATTCCTATTCCGAGCCAGTCCTGTAAGTTTTTTCACTGTAAATTTATTTTCAGCCGCAACTGACTGAATAGATTCACCAGCTAATAACCGCTCTTTGATTTTCTGCGCTGATTCAAGTGCCTGTTTTTTAGCTTTTTCTGCAGATAAAGCACTAACAACTTGACTACTAACCTCTTGCAAAGGTTTTACGGCAGCTGCTTTATGTTCTAACACACGCAACACAACCAATCGATCAGTTCCTAATTCTATTGGCGTGCTGTTATTACCTTGCAAAACTTCTTCGGAAAACGCTGCATTGCGAATTTTCTCATCGGCAGCAACTAGTTCACCTTTATCTCGATCAAATAACTCGGTTTGTTTGATTTTCAGGTTTAATGCATTCGCAACAGGTTGCAAATTATCAGGGTTTTCAAAGCTAGTTTCAGTTAATTTTTCACCCGCTTCATAAAAGGCGTTTTCAGCTTGATTTTTTTGATACGCAACCGCCAACTCAGACTTAACTGAATCAAACGATTTAACTTCACCAGGTATTAATTCGGTCACTTTTATTAAGTGATAGCCAAATGCGGATTTAACAGGCTCAGAAACCTCACCAAGCTTTAAAGTGCTGGCGCTATCTTCAAATGCCTTTTCCATATCGCCAGCATTGAACAGACCTAAGTCCCCGCCGGATTTAGCGGTCAATTTGTCATCGGAAACTTCTGACGCCAATACTGCAAAGTCTTTGTTAGCAAGCTCTGATTTCGCTTTTATCGCTTTTTCTAATGCTTGTTGATCGGTAACTTTATCATTGACGGCAAACAAAATATGGCTGATTTTTCTTCGTTCCGGCGTGGTGTACTGGCCTTTCTGATCTTCATAAAAAGCTTTTAATTTTTCATCAGTGACTTGGATATTTTTAGCCAAGTCTTCAAGAGCCAACTCCACGTATTGGACCGATACCTGCTCAGGTGTTTGATATAAATCCTGATGCTGCTGGTAGTAAGCAGTAATTTCCTCGTCAGATGGCTGTGCTTGTTTTTGATAAGCAACTGTCAAAAATTCGGCATCACGCTGTTGATTTTGGATTTTAAAAAAACTCTCCACATCATACTGAGTAGCAAAGCTGCTATCGATAATGCTTTGCTGAAATTGCTCCATAATTAGAGCGTTTTTGATTCTGCCAACAAACTCCGCTGATGACATTTTTTGCGCACTCAAAAGCGCCTTATATCGTTTGTCGTCAAATTTCCCATCGACTTGAAAATAGGGCAGCGACGTTATAAATTCCCGAGTAGTTTCATCACTAGCAACTAGCCCTGCTTTATAAGCATATTGAAGCAAAACATCAGCCTTAAGCAATTGTTACAATGCTTGAGCTTTCAATATCTCTTCGTAAATCGACACTCCCTGTAAACTTTGCCTATATTGCTCATAAGCATTATTAACGTCTCGCTGGTAAAAGTCTTTGTCCCCAACAGTTGCAACAGCTGGTTCTTTACCGGTATCTAAGTAATTTTGGATGCCCCATAGTGCGAAAGGCACACAGATGATTATCAGAATTCCCCATGCAAAAGCACCTTGCGCTTTTTCTCTAATTTTCGTCAGCATAATGATCAGTCCTAGGATACGACATGGTTTTAAGCGAAGTAATTAATAAAAAAAAAGCCCCGAACCAGACGGTACGGGGCTTTTAATTTGGCGGAGTGGACGGGACTCGAACCCGCGACCACCGGCGTGACAGGCCGGTATTCTAACCAACTGAACTACCACTCC
>JAUYMX010000114.1 GCA_030699345.1 Methylococcaceae bacterium | reverse complement strand
AAACCACTTGGGCAGCAACATGATCTCAACAGGAATATATGGAACCCCACGCCAAGGTATTTGCTCAAACATAGCTAAGGCAATACGGGTAAATACATTCGCTTTGGCTGCGCCGCCTTGGCTGAGAATAAATTCCCTAAGCTTGACCATGTGTGGAGCATCAATTGCATCGCCCGCCAATTTTAAGGCGTAGTAAGTTTTGACACTGCCGCTGATGTCGCCATGTCCACCCGTATAAAAAGCATAACTGCCATCTTCAGACTGCCGTGAACGCAAATAATTGGCGATTTTAGCCTGCAGAGGCAGATCAACATCACCCAGATAATGCATCATCAGAATGTATTCGGATGGGATTGTGCAATCTGCTTCCAGCTCAAACACCCAGAAGCCGTCTTTATCTTGCAAGCTGAGTAATTTATCTTGAGCCTTATTAATGGCTTGATTCAGTTCTGCCATAGCTGTTTTGCTAGTCCTGGCGGAGTATAAAGAAGTATTGTTGATTTCAGTATGGGCTTCGTTAAACATTATTCGTCCTCTGTGTTTGGCTATCAGTTGATGACAGCGTACCCTCGGGGGCATTTAAATCCTTCGGGTTACAAGTGGATGTTGGTAGTGAATAGTTCCAGTCAGGAGTCTTCAATTCTCGGCTGACTGTATTGAATAACAGGCTAAGCATGAAATTGCTGCGGCCTATTAATCGTGTGGCAATGATGGTTGCTTTGACGCTTTTGCGAGAAATTTTTACTTGATCCGAATCGTTGAAATGCAGGTTTTGTTTAATTTTTTTCAACGTCAATACAGCCATGCCAAGCGCCCAGAGGCAGAAATTACGCATGCCGGTTTCATTGCTAGGTAGTAATTGCGTATACACCAAAGCATTATGTAGATGCTCGTGAGCAATGCTAATTAAGTGCTCCAGACCTATTCTGAAGTTTTCATCGTTGGTTTCAGGCGTGAGTGTTTTAAGATCAAACCCGACTTCGGTGAAAATATCTTGCGGTAACCAGCACACGCCACGTTGAGCATCATCCCAAATATCTTTAAGAATGTTGGTCATTTGCAAGCCTTGCCCAAATGACACCGAAAGCTTAAGTAGCTGATCACGATGTTGGTCAATTTCTGGCGAGTAATGGCAAAATAATTTGGCTAACATTTCACCGACACAGCCGGCAACGTAATAGCAATAACGATCCATGTCGGCTAATGTCGGCAAGCCGGCGCTTAAGTCTTGCGCTTGGAATATAGGCATGCCTTGCGCCATAGTTTCCACGCAGGTTGCCAAAGCTTCAACTTGTGCCGGATCGAATTTGTGCGTTATTTCAATGACCCGAGGCAATACATGAATCAAAGTGTGTTCGGCTGGAATAGTTTGCGCTGATAGCAAGGGCGCCAGTTCAACCGCAAAGGACTCAGAATTTATCCCGGTTTTAACGATATTAATGAACTCTGAGCAAAAGTATCTTTTTTGCTCAGGGGAGAGAGATACTTCATCTTCGATTGTGTCAACTATTCGGCATAACAGGTACGCATTGGCAACTGCACCGTATAACTCATTCGGCAACTGCGGGATAGTTAATGCAAATGTTCTGGATACGCCTTCAAGAAGCAGCGCTTGAAAGTCATCATCCGATAATTTGCTCAGTGATTTTGGGTTATCCAGAGAAACTTGAGTTCCGTTCATGGTGTGTTTGATAAGCAATTATTTAGCATGACAAGTCAGGTATGGTGGCAATCATAGCCGGTTTGTTGGTATTTTGCAAAGCAATGTTGTTTTGTTGCTAATGCGCACGGACTGTTACAGGGAAAAATCATTATATTGATTAAAAACAATGAGTTATGAGAATGCCTTGTTGTTTTTAGATTATGTGAATTGGGTATTGTTGTGGCTTAATAAGAACAAAATAAGGCAAAAACTGGAGTGTAAATTAAAAAGATAGTATTCTAGTAGGCAATTGGTAAGCGCTTGTATTATATAGTTGCTTAGGTTCAATTCTAAATTAACAGCCGCTATTGCATAAATTAAATGAATGGCAGTTGTTGTTTTATTGCTACATACGTTTCATTTGTTGCATTTGCCACTCGGCGTGGTCGGTCGCGATTGGTGATCATTTTTTTAGTTTTTGGAGGGTTTGCTTGTGGGAGTTCCTTTACGTCAACAGTTGGCTGTAGGCAGTTATTTGATTAAACAAAAACTGAAAGGTGCCAAAAAATATCCTTTGGTTCTGATGCTTGAGCCTTTGTTTCGTTGCAATCTGGCATGCGCGGGTTGTGGCAAGATCGACTATCCCGATGATATTCTCGACAAACGCTTATCTTTTGAAGAGTGCATGCAAGCAGTTGATGAGTGCGAAGCGCCTATGGTATCTATCCCAGGTGGTGAACCTTTAATCCACAAAGAGATGCCGCAAATTGTTGAAGGCTTAATTGCTCGCAAAAAGTTTGTTTATTTATGTACAAATGCGTTGCTTTTGAAAAAACGTATTGATGATTACAAGCCTTCGCCGTACTTAACTTTTTCAATTCATCTTGATGGCATGCAAGAAAGACATGATGCCTCTGTGTGTCAAGACGGTGTATTTGATCGTGCAGTCGAAGCTATTAAATTAGCGTTAAGCAAAGGTTTTCGCGTCACCGTCAACTGCACCTTGTTTCAAGGTGAGAACGCCAAGGAAGTAAGCGAGTTTTTGGATTACGTAACTGAATTAGGTGTTGAAGGTGTCACTATTGCGCCAGGTTTTAGCTACGAACATGCGCCTAATCAGGATGTTTTTATTAAAGGCAAAGATATTAAGGATTTATTCCGGGGCATTTTCAAGATTGGCAAAGAGCGTAAATGGAAACTCAATCATTCCACCTTGTATCTTGATTTCTTGGCCGGCAATCAAAACTATAACTGTACGCCTTGGGGAAATCCTACGCGTAACGTATTTGGCTGGCAAAAACCCTGCTACCTGTTAGCTGATGAAGGGTATGCATCAAGTTTTAAAGAATTGCTGGATACTACACCATGGGAAAAATACGGTACCGTTAATAATCCTAAATGTGCAAGCTGTATGGCGCATTGCGGTTATGAAGCAACTGCAGTTGAAGACATGTTAAAGCACCCGTTGAAAGCATTGCTGACTTCTATAAAAGGCCCAAGAACAGAAGGCGAAATGGTGCCGGAGCCTACGCCTACTTATATTGCTGATAAGCCAGCATCAAGCATTGCAGGTATTCCTATTCGCGTAGAAATTGCCGAGTAATTTACTTACTACTGTTTATGCGGATCATGGTTTTTTAATTGGATTTAAAAAAATGTTAATGAATATAAAGCTAATAGTGATTTTGGTGAGTTATTTACTTTCAGCATCAGTGTTTGCTGAAACTGAAAGTAGCGCATCAGCTAAGCAAATCGTAGAGAAATTTCAATCTGACCTTATTGCAGTAATGAAAGAAGGTCAGAAATTGGGTTACGCTGGTCGCTATGAAAAACTCAAAGAGGCCGTCATTAATAGCCATGATCTCAGTAAAATTGCTCGAATTGTTGTTGGTAAAGAAGGAGAAAAGCTTTCTGAAGAGCAGCAGCAAAAATTGGACGAGGTATTTAGCAAGTTAAGTATTGCCTCGTACGCACACAATTTTAAGGATTATTCAGGCGAGTCGTTTGTGTTTGTCTCTGAAGAACAAACTGCACGTGGCGGTGTAGTCATTCATTCACATTTGGTTATACCAGACGATAAGCCAGTCAAATTTGATTACATGCTGAAGGAAAAAGGCACCAGCTGGCGAATTATCAATATAATAGCTAATGGGGTAAGTGATCTGGCATTGAAGAGGTCTGAATACACCACCATATTGCAGCGTGAGGGCTTTGATGCCCTGATAGCTAAAATTAACGAAAAAATTGATAATTATTCTAAACAGTAGGTTTTATGGTTATTCGCTCCTCTCAAACCGGATCACTTAAAAACTCTTTGCAATTTGCGCGTAGATTAACGCTAGCTGCATCGATTGTTACTTTACTAAGTGGTTGTGCGACAACCGAATTAGCCGGGAACAACAATGCCGCTAATCCGGATGATCCCTACGAAGGCTTTAATCGAACAATGTTCGGTTTTAATAATTCTGTGGACAGTTATGTAGCTAAGCCCATTTCGGATGCTTATCGCTGGATAACACCAGATTTTATGCAAACTGGGGTATACAATTTTTTTAACAACCTAAAAAATGTCAATGTTGTTTTAAATGATGTGTTGCAAGCTAAGTTTGAGCAGGGCGCTCAAGATACTGGCCGACTGGCACTGAATACCACGCTCGGCTTGGGTGGTTTGTTCGATGTTGCAAAGAATGTTGGCTGGCATCAGAACGATGAAGATTTTGAACAAACGCTGGCTGTTTGGGGCGTGCCGCAAGGTTCTTATTTAGTGCTACCACTGCTTGGACCATCAACAGCACGCGGTATTCCTGGCTCAGTATTTGATACTGCTGCAAATCCGGCAACCTATATTGGCATGCCGGTGCAATTACTTTCATTGCTCAATTCCAGGGCAAATGCTGAAGGCGCATTGAAATTTATTGATGAAGCGGCGCTAGATCCGTATGTGTTTACCCGCGAATCTTTTTTACAGTGGCGTAACAATCTTGCTACCGATGGCAGGATGGATTCGTCTGCGAATCTATTGGACTTGGATGATGAGCTGGAAACATCGACTAAACCAATCAAAGAGTAGTCAATAAATTTGCCTGAATCAGCAACTTCCGTTCCTGGCCGACCAGGAACGGAATGGTTTTTTTCAAGATGCTGATATTTAACTACTATGCGCTACAAGAATGTGACTTTAGAAATGTAACAAGGAATGAACTTCATACCCCTCAAGCTTTTCCCGACCATTTAGAAAATCCAGTTCTACCACAAAAGCACAGGCTTCAATGGTTGCTCCCAGTTTTTCAACTAGCTCACAGCTCGCTTTAGCCGTGCCGCCCGTGGCTAACAAATCATCAATTAATAAGACTTTGTCTCCCTCGCTAAACGAATCTATGTGAGCTTCAAGAGTTGCTGAGCCATATTCAAGATCGTAGGAAACACTTTGCACATCATAAGGGAGCTTGCCAGGTTTTCTTAGCGGTACAAAAGGTAAACCTAATTCCCAAGCGACTAGCGAGCCAAATATAAAACCTCTGGCTTCCATACCGGCGATCACGTTGATATTTCTACCTAAAAAAGGATGTATAAGCTGATGAACGGCAAGTCTAACCATGGCTGGGTCTTTTACCAGCGGCGTAATATCTTTAAAGATAATTCCTGGTTTAGGAAAATCTGGAATGTCGCGTATTGTTGCTTTTAATCTGTTCATTGTTTTTAAGTGGTAAAAAAATGAGATAAGTTATTTGGTGCCATCTTTAACTTTAAATGCCGCATCATGTAACGCTTCTGATAGGGTAGGGTGAGCATGGATAGTTCTTACCAAGTCTTCACAGCTGGCAGAAAATTCCATTGCCAACACTGCTTCAGCAATCAATTCAGCGGCATGCGACCCAATAATGTGTACGCCAAGAATGGTATCGGTTTCAGCATGGGCAATGATTTTAACCAAGCCTTCAGTGTGTCCAGTGGTTTGGGCTTTAGCGGTATCACGCAAACAGTACGTACCAATTCGAATAGGCTCACCAACCGCACGTAAGGCCTGTTCAGTTTGTCCAACCCAGGCAATTTCAGGATCGGTAAAAATTACACTGGGTAGCCTGTCGAAGTTGATGGCTGTGTGTAAACCGGCAATTTGTTCGGCAACAAAGACACCTTCCTCCATGCCTTTATGCGCCAGCATTGGACCAAGCAAAGTCAAATCACCGATGGCATACACCCCGGGTAATGTAGTCCGGCAATTTTCATCCACATGGACATAGCCGTTTTCATCCAATAACAAATTGGCTTCAGCTGTCGCCAAATCTTCGCTATTGGGTTTACGCCCTGTTGCAACTATTACTTTATCAACATGTAACGATTGACTGCCTTCGTTGGTTTGGTAATCGACAGTCACGCCTTGGCGTGTTTTACGAGC
>JAUYMX010000105.1 GCA_030699345.1 Methylococcaceae bacterium | reverse complement strand
ACCGACAGTGGTTATGAGCTTGAACAGCTTGAGCCGGTCAGTTTTGTGCCGTTTTTATCAGGAAAGGGATAAGTCTATGTTTCAAAAACTTTACGATAAAGCTATACAGTGGTCCAGGCATCGCCATGCAGAAAAATATCTCTGCGTATTAAGCTTTGCAGAGTCGTCGTTTTTTCCGGTGCCGCCGGACGTCATGTTAGGGCCGATGGCGTTGGCTCGACCAGATAAAGCCAAGCGCTTTGCTTTGTTATGCACCTTAGCCTCAGTTGCAGGCGGCATGTTTGGTTATGCCATCGGTTATTTTTTATTTGATGCCATTTTGCCTTGGCTGCAAACCAGTCATTATTGGGACAGTTACCAATTGGCAAAAAGCTGGTTTGAAAAGTGGGGTTTTTGGGCGGTATTTATCGCCGGTTTTTCTCCAATTCCATATAAAGTTTTTACCATTGCTGCCGGTGCGCTGAGCATGGCATTTTTGCCGTTTGTCTTCGCTTCTTTCATCGGTCGGGGCGCGCGTTTTTTTATGCTGGCGATGCTGCTTGCCTATGGCGGCGAAAAATTGGACGCCAAACTCCGTGAATATATGGATAGACTGGGTTGGGCAGTCGTGGCTATGGTGATTATCGGCGTTGGTGTTTATAAGTTCTTTTTTGGCTAAGAGTCGCACAGACCTACTGGTTTTTTAAATTACGTAGGTTTTTGGATCTCAATCCACTTTTTCAACTTTAATCAAAATATGCATCTGGTTGGTACCGGTTTGTCGAATGTTGGCAGACCTGTCGGCGCTTGATTGCGAGCTATTTTCAGTGATCCCCCCTAGTTCCACCCATTCGCCCAAGTTGACGCGCAGACTCGATTGCGCGGCTTGGCTGTGAATAACGCCTCTTGAGCCCATGCGTTCAGACCATGGCGATACTTCTAGCGTCACTTGGTCGCCAGTTAATCTTGGCACGACGGTAAAACCGGTACTGGTATCGACGAATTCGGTGTTAGTGGCTATTGTTGGATAGCCGTAACCCGAGCTGTAAGTTTGCACATTTTGCACCGGAGTGCTGTTGCCGACTTTAATAACCGCGGCATTACCCTCCAGTGTTCTTATGGATTGGGTGTTTTCTCGAGTCGTTTTGTCCTGGGTTTGATATACATGCCCGGTAAATGCGCCCGTTGCTTTCGAAGGGGCATTGGCTGGAATGGTGACCCGTGCTCGGGCGGCGGCGTTGAGTTCATCAGCACTTATCTGACTGTTTTGTAAAACGGTGATAAGCAAATTGTGCTGGGGGCTATCCAGTGTGCTTATTAAGTATTTTATTTCGGCAAGCCGTTCCAATGAGGTTTTGATTATCAAATTGGAGCCATCGGCAATCACTTGATCGTTGTCATCCAGCAGAGGTTGCAGCAAGGGTTGTATTTCGGCAGCGGGTCGATTATTTACTTGGATGACTTCCAGAATCATCTCGGCCCGACATGGAGCGTTGCCGATTACGGCACTGATAAAGGCTATTAATAGCTGCTTTTTCACGGTGAATCTCCTGATTAAAAGGAGTGAGATTTGTAAGTACTTGTTGGCTATCAAGCGATAGCCAACAAGTTTTGTAACTATTCAGTCATTAATCTGAGTGAGGCTATGCGTTTATTGTGTAGGGTGGATAAGCAACGCGTATCCACCGGATTTGCTTATCCAGCCTACGCATGACGGCTCGATCAAAAGACTGAATAGTTACCAAGTTTTTTACATATTAAATGCCGTCGTAGAGAGCCAAATATTGTTTGGCACTTTGTTGCCAGGAGAAGTCTTTGCTCATGCCGCGAGCTTGGATTCTTTTCCAAGCGGCGGGATTTTGGTACAGCAACAACGCTCGTTTGATGGCTTCCAGCAATGAACCCGGTGTGGCTTCGTTAAAAACAATACCGCTGGCGGTGTCATTGGCAATGGTTTCCGGTAACGCATCTTCCACTGTATCGGCCAAGCCGCCGGTTTTCCTGACAATTGGCAAGGTGCCGTAACGTTGGCTGTACATCTGATTCATGCCACAGGGTTCAAAGCGTGAGGGCATGATAAATATATCGGCACCGGCTTCGATGCTATGAGAAAGCACCTCGTCATAGCCAATAGTGACAGATAGTTTGTCTGGATAAGCCACCGCCAGCTCCTGCAGTTTTAGTTCAATGGCATGATCGCCACTGCCTAATACTGCAAATTGCACGGGCATTGCAATTAACTCAGGTAAATATTGGAGCAATAAATCAATGCCTTTTTGTTCAACCAGGCGAGTGATTACCCCAAATACGGGAATAGCACTGTCAACCGGCAGCCCCAGTCTTTGCTGCAAAGCAGTTTTGTTAGCGGCTTTACGTTCTAAAGAATGCACATCGTACTGTTGGCTGATATGTGTATCGGTCGCCGGGTTCCATTGGTCAACATCAATGCCATTGATGATGCCGATTAACGAAGCATTGCGATAAGTTAACAAGCCATCCAAGTTGTAACCCAGCTCTGGGCTTTGAATTTCTTTGGCATAGGTAGGGCTGACGGTGGTGATCCGATCCGAATATACCAAGCCGCCTTTGATAAACGATAACAGGCCATGAAACTCTAGCCCATCCGGCGTCCATAACCGGCCGGGTAAATTTAGGCTGTAAAATTTGCTGGCTGGAAATAATCCCTGGTAGGCCAAGTTATGAATAGTAAAGACGCTGGCAGGCAGATAGTCTTCAAATGACAGCAGGGCAGGTACCAGGCCGGTTTGCCAGTCGTTGCAATGCACAACATCCGCTTTCCAGTCCAGATTGGCTCTATTCATGGCGACTTCAACGGCAATTCGGCAAAACAGCGCAAAGCGTTCGGCATTATTTGCCCGATCATTGCCTGTTTCGTCAATATAAGGGTTGCCGGGATGACCGAAATATTCTGGTTGATCAACCAGCCACACTTTAACTGCTGAATCCTGGAGTTGTGTTTCCAGAATGTTAACGGACATGTTATCAACGCGCAGAGACGTCAAAAAATGGATCTCACCGCTAGCCTTTAACGACTGATAATTAGGGATGATCAAACGTACGTCCTGACCAAGCTCTGCCAATGCCTTGGGCAAACTGCCGGCGACATCGCCAAGACCGCCGGTTTTAATCAGCGGGTGGGCTTCACTGGTGACGAAGAGTATTTTTTTCATATGATTCTTTGCGATCACTTTAAAGTTTAAGGATAACGGCTCCCAGCGGCGGTAACGTCAGGTTGACGGAATGCAACTGGTTCATCCAAGCAATGGGTTCAGACAACACCGCGCCGTTGCCGGTGTTGCTACCCGCATAGAAACTGGAGTCGGAGTTGAAGATTTCTGTGTATGTGCCTGGGTGCGGCACGCCGATCCGATAAGCTTCTCTGACAACTGGCGTAAAGTTGAGTACGACAATTAAGTCTTCGTGATCACTTTTACGACGGTAACTGATGACAGATTGTTGCAGGTCGTGGCAATCGATCCACTCAAAGCCTTTGCCTTCAAAATCATATTGGTACAACGCCGGATGGGTTTTGTGCAAATGATTAAGATCTTTTAACAGTGTTTGCAGGCCTTTGTGGTGTGGGTAATCGAGCACGTACCAATCTAGGGCTTTATTAAAATTCCATTCGGTGCCTTGGCCGAATTCACAACCCATAAACAACAATTTTTTACCTGGGTAGGTGTACATCAAGGTGTACAAGAGCCGCAGATTGGCAAAGCGTTGCCATTCATCGCCAGGCATTTTGTTGAGTAACGAGCCTTTGCCATGGACCACTTCATCATGAGAAAACGGCAGGACAAAGTTTTCAGTAAAAGCGTACAGCATTCCGAAAGTGTGTTGATCGTGATGGTATTTGCGGTGAATCGGCGCTTGTTGAATATACGACATGATGTCATGCATCCAACCCATGTTCCACTTCATGGAAAATCCTAAGCCGCCGGTCCACGTCGGGCGGGGAACTTGTGGCCAGGAAGTGGATTCTTCCGCCATGATGACTGTGCCCGGCTGCTGATCGTGAGTAACGGCGTTAAGTTCACGCAGAAAATCAATTGCTTCCAGATTTTCGTTACCACCGTATTGATTAGGAATCCAATCATTGTCTTCGCGTGAATAATCCAGATAAAGCATGGACGCAACGGCATCGACACGTAGACCATCAATGTGAAACTCTTCCAACCAAAAAATGGCACTGGCTAGCAGGAAGTTTTTCACTTCATTGCGACCATAGTTGTAGATCAATGTACCCCAATCGCGATGTTCGCCTTTGCGCGGGTCTTCATGCTCGTAAAGAGCGCTGCCGTCAAAGCGGGCAAGCGCGAAAGCATCTTTGGGAAAATGTGCGGGCACCCAATCTAAAATGACGCCAATGCCATTTTGGTGGCAGGTGTCGACAAAATAGCGAAAATCGTCCGGGCTGCCGTGTCGACTGGTAGGGGCGAAATAACCGGTGGTTTGATAACCCCAAGAACCATCATAGGGGTGTTCGGTAATTGGCAATAGCTCAATATGGGTAAAGCCCAGGTTTTTTACGTAGTCGATGAGCTGCTTGGCTAGGTCACGGTAGTTGAGAAAGTTGCCAAGCTTATCGCGTTGCCATGAGCCTAAATGGACTTCATAGACAGACATGGGTTGATGCAGCCAATTATGTTTTTTGCGCTGATCAAGCCACTGTTCGTCTTGCCAGCTATATGCCTGATTATCGACAACAATAGACGCAGTGCTGGGGCGAAATTCAAACTGCTGGCCGTAAGGATCTGTTTTTAATAAAACTTCCTGGCTGGCGCGATTTAATATTTCAAATTTATACAGACTGCCCGTGCCTATGTTAGGAATAAATAACTCCCAAATACCACTGCCTCCCAAGCTGCGCATTGGATGGTTGCGACCATCCCAGCGATTAAAATTACCGACTACACTGACTCTGCCTGCATTGGGCGCCCAGACAGCAAATAAAACTCCGTCGATGCCGTCCACTTGATGTAAATGGCCGCCCAGTTTTTTATAAATATGCCAATGCTTGCCTTCCCCAAACAGATGCTGATCAAATGCCGGAAACTGAGGGGGGAAGTCATAAGGGTCATAGTGCTCATGGTGCTGGCCGTCTTTGTCCTGCCATGACAATTTATAATGTGCTGGCAATTCTTCTTGTTCAGCGTAGTATTCGAAAAAATCTGACCCAGGGATGCGCGAAAAAGCAGGGCCGTTGTCGGCAAAGCTGACAGTTTCAGCATAGGGCAGATAAACTTTTACTCGGATTTGATCCTTTTCCGGGTGGCGGCTGGTAATCGAAACAGCTGGCCGAGCGTCATTTGAACTTCGGTGACGATTATCATTTGAAATTGGGTGGCGACCCAATATTGAAAAAGGATCATGGTGTCTTGCTTCCATGATTTTTATAGCATCAGCATCAAACGCACTTAAAGATTGCTTTTTCACTATGAACCGCCTTTGCGTAGTAGGATAATAAACC
>JAUYMX010000104.1 GCA_030699345.1 Methylococcaceae bacterium | reverse complement strand
GCCAGCCATAAATACGAGTGGCTGTGGCGCTTCCATAAAGTGCATCACAGCGACAAAGGCTTTAACGTCTCTACTGGCTTTCGCTTTCACGTTTTCGACCTATTGTTAGAAATAATTTATAAGTGTGCGTTTGTTGTCGTTATTGGCGTAAATGCATATTTAGTTCTTTCTATTGAAATAGTCGAATTATTTTTTATCATGTTTCATCATGCCAACATTCGTGTGCCTTATGAAGATATTATTTCAAAAGTCTTTATAACGCCATCAATACACCGAACGCATCATTCAACCGCGCGTAATGAACACGATAGTAACTATGGCATTGTCTTATCGATATGGGATCAACTGTTTGGAACCCGAAAAGAATTGGTTCCTCAACAAATTGGCCTGGATTTAATTGAGGCTGAAAATTATATACAGCTTTTTTCGTTGGCTTTTATTACTGAAAGAAAAATAAAAGCTTTATTTGGTTGGATTCCGAAAGGGAAAAAATAGGTTTTTAACTATTTAAAATATATCACCAAGTATGATTATTAAAACCACAAAAGAGTTAGTTGAAAGTGAAATAACTGACATTTCGGTATTTAAACGGCGACGGCAAATTATTAAAGCGTCATTAGCAGCGATGGTTGCAAGTGAGTTTATTGCGCCGGCAATAGCCGCTAACAACAACTCGTCTTGGGCGAATTTACCTAAAAGTAATTATGCAGATAAGTCATTAACACCGACACCTGCTGGACTTATTAAAAATTATACTAACTATTATGAGTTTGCATTCAATAAACAAGACTCAACAGATTTAGCAAAAAATCTTCGCACCGACGCGTGGTCTGTAGAAATAACTGGCGAAGTGGAAAAACCAGGTAATTATTATCTTGAGGACATTCTAAGTCAGCAGACTCTTCAGGAATATATCTATCGTTTCCGTTGTGTCGAAGCTTGGTCAATGGTTGTGCCGTGGATTGGTTTTCCGTTAGCCGACTTATTAAAGTCAGTACAACCTTTATCAACCGCCAGATTTGTAAAATTTACCTCTGTTTATCAACCTGACACTATGCCAAAACAAGCCAGTAACCAAATGCTGGAATGGCCATATGTTGAAGGTTTACGTATTGATGAAGCTATGCATCCTTTAACAATATTGGCCGTTGGGTTATATGGGGATATTCTGCCAAATCAAAATGGTGCGCCATTACGTTTGATTGTGCCCTGGAAATACGGCTTTA
>JAUYMX010000089.1 GCA_030699345.1 Methylococcaceae bacterium | reverse complement strand
CTCGTGCTGCGGATAGAAGGTAACACCGAGACTGGCTGAGACTTGTAAGGTAAGGTCGCCGACATGTACAGGTTCAGCCGCAGCGGCAAGCAGGCGGAGTAGAACCGGTACGCTAGCTTCGATGTCCGGTAGATTTAGTAGGACGGCGACGAATTCGTCTCCACCCAAACGGGCTAGGGTATCGCCTTCACGTAAGGCATGTTTCATATTTGCGGTGGCGGCGATGAGTAACTGGTCACCGGCTTCATGCCCATAGTTGTCGTTAATTGCCTTAAAACCATCAAGGTCGAGATAGGCCACCGCTAGTGGTTGTGAATGTCGCTGTGCCTGGGCCATGCTTTGATGCAACCGGTCCGCCAATAACACACGATTTGGCAAGCTGGTTAGCGCATCGTAGTGGGCGATGTGTTCCAATTCCTTTTCATGTTCTTTGAGGGTGGTAATGTCAGAAAATAATGCCACGTAGTGACGCGTGTTGCCGTGATTGTCGGTAACGGCGCTGATGGTTTGCATGGCGGCATAGACCTCGCCATTTTTGCGACGGTTCCAGACTTCGCCGTACCAATGATCTTTGTTGATCAGGTCATGCCATAAAGAAAAGTAGAACTCTTTGTTATGGTGTCCGGAACTTAACAGGCTTGGGTTTTGACCAACAACTTCTTTGCTTAGATAACCGGTAATGCGACAGAAAGCGTTATTGACATCAATGATAGTGCCGTCCGGCGCAGTGATCATAATGCCCTCACGCGCATGGGTGAAAACGCTGGCGGCCAGGTGGAGTTTTTCTTCTGCCTCTTTACGCTCAGTAATATCGCGGGTGACACCGACAAAATGAGTTAATTGGCCTTGCTCGTCGTGTGTAGGTGAGATCGTCAAGTCGTTCCAGAAGCTGCTGCCGTCTTTGCGATAGTTAAGAATCTCTGCAGAAAATTCGAGGCCTTGCTCAAGGGCTATGCGTAATTCTTCTAAGGTTTGTAGGTCAGTCGACGGGCCCTGCATGAAACGACAATTTTGCCCCATGATGTCTGCTTTACTGTAGCCG
>JAUYMX010000087.1 GCA_030699345.1 Methylococcaceae bacterium | reverse complement strand
CACCCTGTTGCCCACTTGCATCACTGGTATCAATCAGCAAAAAATAACTGCGTGCAGAGCCACCACCAATCTTTAACTTTTGGTCGCGCCTGGCCACGGCATAGCTCACCGCACCAAACGCAACGGCCAATTCAGGATGATCGTTCTCTAGTAACACCGGCGGACTGGAGCGCCAAGCGCTAACCAGGTCAACTACTCGCTTGGTAATCGACTGACTGCGAAATACGCCTCCGTTTAGTAATAAAGCATCGGGTACCTCAGACTTTCCTGCTAACGCTTCGCGACAAGCGCCAGCATGCAACTGCAAAAATGCGCCAATATGTTTACTGACAGCCGGTTCGGCGGCATAGGGCAAGCCAAATTCGACCACACCACTGCGCTTTCTATCTGGTAACTCATTCAGTCCCGACAATGGAAAAAAACCATCCAGTGCAATTGCCCTGACATCATCTTTGCTTAAAGCAATAGAGCGTGAGCCACCAATCAGCTTTGCTCCCCCACCTAATAAGGTGACGCTATATTGTTCGGGAGCATCATCAGCCAGCAACCGTTCTTTAGCGGTTCGGCATTGTTCAATAAGCTGCGCAAACTCGGCGGCAGATAAACGTTTTTCGTCATTTGTTAAGCGATTTTCTGCAACATGAGCCAGTGCCAAATCGATATTATCGCCACCCAACATAAGATGATCGCCAACACCGATACGGGTTAGCTTGGGCTCTGAACCACCCTGCTCCACCTTAATCAGTGTTAAATCGGTAGTGCCGCCACCGACATCACAGACCAACAATAGATGTACATCAGCTAGAGCCTGCTTGATATTACCCGCATGGCGTCGTAACCAGTCATAGCAAACGGCCTGTGGCTCTTCCAGTAGCCTGACATTATTAAGACCGGCAATTCGTGCAGCTTCTAAAGTCAAAGAACGTGCCGCCTCATCAAATGAAGCCGGTACCGTCAACACAATATCTTGTTGCTCTAACGGCGCATCTGGAAACTTATGCCCCCAAACTGTGCGGATATGCGCAAGGTAACTGGCACTGGCATCAATAGGTGAAACTTTATCGACATCATCACCCGCTCCCCACGGCAAAATATCTGCTGCATGATCAACTGAAGGATGTGAAAGCCAGCTCTTGGCGCTAGTCACTAATCGACCTTTACTTTTCGCGCCTAAAAGGCGTGCAGCTTCACCGATGACAGAAGTCTGCTTTGAATTATGCGGCCCATTTGGAAAGCTTGCATCAACGTCAGATAACTCGCCTTCAGCAGAGTGGTAACGCACTGATGGCAGCAAAGGTCTTGCCGCTACCTGCCCTGGCGCAATCAATTGCTCGATTTGAAATAATTGAATATCTTGATTGTTCTGCTCTGCGTTTATATAGGCAACAACAGTGTGTGTTGTACCCAGATCAATGCCGACCAGATAATGAGGAATGGAGTTTTTCACGATAATATTTGTCGGTATGTTGTTTGTCTGATGAAACAACGTGGGACAAACATAACAATTAATGAAAGGTGTTATGAATACAGGCAATAACGAATCATTATTGCCTGTATCGCAACTGTAAATCAGGGGTTATTTTTCTTTCGACTCAGTAGATGAGGTAATTTCATTATCCAGATCTTCAGCATCCAAGCCAGATTTATTAAGCCGATAGTTTGGCGCGATGCTAATAAGCAGAGTTACCAGAGCAGCAGCGTAAGGCACTACCTGCACGGATAAAATAGCGATCCACAAGCGGCCACTAAAGTTATCAAAATGCTCAATAGATGCCATTGCGGCAATAGCTGAGCCTATTAAGATAAGTAGCAGTAATTCCTGACGGATAACCAGAAGACCAGCAATTAATGGCCCTTGTTTTTCGTACTTAGGTGTACGCATAAATGGTTTGCCCGAGGTAAACAAGCCTTGCAAAGTACCTTTCGCCACCGTATGAGTTAAAGATAACCCCGTCAATGCCGCACCTAATGACTGCCAAAAAGAACACGGAACCCGCGCCTGGTAAAGCCATAAGCCTCGGAGTATTTTAAAGCTGAATAAACCAATGGTAGGTAATAAAAACACATTGGATGGTAATTCACTATGAATTGGGTCGTACAAAATGACAGCCGTCAACAATAAGCTAGTGCCGGTAAATAGCAAGGCTAATGCATCAGAAAACCACGGCAACCAACCAGCCACAAAATAATATTTTTGAGCAGGTGTAAGTGGCGATTTATTAGATGGCAAAAAGCTGCGCCAATGCCCCTTGATAATTTGCATGGCCCCATAAACCCAGCGGAAACGCTGAGTCATATAGCCGGACATGGTGTCCGGCATCAAGCCTTGACCGAAAGAATCTTTAACGTAAACCGAATCATAGCCTGCTTCATACAAGCGCAAACCCAATTCAGAATCTTCGCAAATACACCATTGCGCCCAGTTACCGACTTCCAACATCGCAGACTTTCTGACCATAGTCATGGTGCCGTGTTGAATAATGGCGTTGTATTCATTTCGTTGCACCATGCCGATATTAAAAAACCCGGCATATTCCCAATAACAAAACGATTTGAAAGAGCTTAAATCGCGGTCGCGATAATCCTGCGGCGATTGCACGAAACCGACGTTTTCGTTATCGAAATACGGCACCATAGACTTGAGCCAATCAGGCGACAAAATATAATCACTATCGATAACGGCAATTATTTCTGCATCCGGTGCGGTTTGCTCAAGAGCGTGGTTGAGTGCCCCAGCCTTAAAACCAGGCCAGTTTTCCAAATGAAAAAAACGAAACATTGGCCCTAAGCGTTCGCAATCATCCCGCACAGGTTCCCATATTGTCGGATCATAGGTGTTGTTATCCATTACCAACACTTCCAGGTTGGGATAATCAACTTTGGCAAGCGCTTCCAAGGTTTTGCGCACCATCATCGGTGGCTCGTTATGAATCGGCAAATGCAATGAAACCTTGGGGTATTTAAAGCTTTCTGAAGGTGTCAGCGGCAGGAAGGTTCTTGCGGTTTTGTGATGCCAAATAACTTCGGCTATTTCTAAGCTTTCTATCAGCAAAATGGCAGCGGCCATCACCTGCATTAATATTAAAATCCCCCAGAATACGGCTGTAATAGGCGTCTGGTATTGCTGAGCCCCGATAGATGCAGACCAAAAGATCACCGAAACGGCAAGGTTAGCTACCAAGCCGAAAAATAGCAGACCAGGTAGTTTCAAGCTTTTTCTAGTAAACAGGAACAATATCATCAGCACAAAACTGAAAATAGCTGCCCCTGTCGCCCAATGTTGCCAACCAGGCAAAGCAATGACGTCGCCGTCCATCGGATATTTGGGTTGTCTATCGGCGTTAAAAATGCCCCAGTATGCACCAGCAGAACCTTCTATGGATTTTTTCCAAGGCTGGTCAAAAGCGTCAACCACGTAGTAGGTTATTTTTTCTTTATCTGCACGATTGAGAAACTCTCGCAAAAACTTTGCCTGATTGGCAATGGATGCCGTGGCATGTTTAAACGGTTGACCATCTGACGGCCAGCCTACTTCAGTAATAATGATTGGCTTGTTGGGATAAGCTTTTTGCACGTCATGGTAACGGTCAAACACATAGTCCACGGCATCTTCCGCAGCTATGCCTTCCCAATAAGGCAAGATATGTACCGCAATAAAATCAACTTCATTTACCAGTTCGGGATGTTTAATCCATACATCCATGTTTCAGAAGTACTTACAGGTCGCCAAGTGCGCTGCTTGACTTCACGAATATAATCGATCAATTGCTGTACTGGAATGTCATCACGAAGTAACACCTCGTTACCCACCATTAAGCGAATAATCTTCGGATTATTTTCCCGGCTGACGTTAATCAATGTTTCGATTTCTTGGCGATTTTTTTCCAAATTGCCGTCGATCCAAGCACCGACTGTGACATTCAGATTATGTTTGGCGGCTAATTCAGGAATTTTATCTAAGCCTTTAAGCACGCTATAGGTCCGAACCGCATAAGCCTTATTGGCGAGCAATGCCAGATCGCTATCAATATCCTCTGCACTTGGAAAAGTGCCGCTAGTTGGGGTATCGTCTTTACGCGGAGGGTCGAAAGTAACCCCCATGGTGGTTTTCGTCCATGGTTGGAGTTGTAAGGGGTTGTTAACATAACTCCAGATACTGAAGTTAATAACAACCAATAGAGCAATGGCGATAACTGTGACTATTTTGGTTTTCATTTTATGGCTCGGAAACCTTTAATTTACGCGATGTTTATGTTGAAAGGGATAGGAAATACCTAAGTCATATTTTACACAGCTAGCAAAACGGGTAAGCATTTATTTAAGTTACTCAAGAGATAAACAACCGACACTTAAGCAACTTAAATTGATCATAAACTTACAAATTTTATCCGCTTATAAATTAGATATTTTTGGCTAATTGTTCGGCATAACCGATATAAGTTCGTGGTGTTAGATCTAAAAGAGCGCTCTTTGCATCAGCAGGAATATCCAGGTTTTCTATAAAAACACGCAATTGTTCAGGTGTAATCCGGTGCCCTCTAGTGAGTTCTTTTAGTTTTTCATAGGGTTTTTCAACGCCATAGCGACGCATTACTGTCTGGATAGGTTCAGCCAACACTTCCCAATTTGCATTAAGATCCGCTTCAATAGCCTCGACATTAATTTGTAACTTGGAAATGCCTTTTAGGCTGGCCTGAATGGCGATACTGGTATGAGCAATACCGACACCAATGTTTCTTAACACAGTGGAATCGGTCAAGTCGCGCTGCCAGCGAGATACGGGTAGTTTTTCGGCTAAATGTGAAAATATCGCATTAGCAAGCCCTAAATTACCTTCTGAGTTTTCAAAATCAATTGGATTAACTTTATGCGGCATAGTCGATGAACCAACTTCGCCGGCAATGGTTTTTTGTTTGAAATAACCTAGGGAAATGTAACCCCAAATATCGCGGTTAAAATCCAACAGAATCGTGTTGAAACGTGATAAAGCATGGAAAAACTCGGCGATATAATCGTGAGGCTCAATTTGAATAGTATAAGGATTCCATTGTAAGCCCAGCGATTCAACAAAGTCCTTGGCAAACTCTGCCCAATCCACGTCAGGATAAGCTACCGCGTGTGCATTGTAATTGCCGACCGCGCCGTTGATTTTACCCAGCAACACTACCGATTGTAATTGCGCTTGTTGACGTAATAGCCGCGCAGCGACATTGGCGAACTCTTTACCGGTAGTGGTTGGCGTCGCTGATTGTCCGTGAGTTCGAGACAGCATAGGTTGGTCGGCAGTATCAATGGCAATTTTTTTGATTGCACTGATGCAATCATCAATTTGTGCATTAATTACTTCACGCCCCTCTTTAAGCATCAATGCGTATGACAGGTTATTAATGTCTTCCGAGGTACAGGCAAAATGAATAAATTCACTGACCTTTTCCAGCTCAGCATTGCCGGCAATCTTTTCTTTTAATAAATATTCAACAGCTTTGACATCATGATTAGTGGTTTTTTCAATATCTTTGACGCGCTGTGCATCAGCTTCGGAAAAATCGCTGACGATAGTATTTAAAAGTTGATTTGCTGCATCACTAAAAGAACTGACTTCAATGATTTTTGGATGCTTAGATAACGCTTGCAACCAGCGCACTTCAACTTGTACACGAAAACGAATTAAACCGTATTCGCTGAAAATTGGCCGTAGCGCGCTGACTTTATCGGCGTAGCGACCATCGATTGGGGATATAGCTGTTAATGAAAAATTGGTCATGATTAATCCGAGTTATACACTTTTAAAAAATTGTTTAGCTTGCGTTTGATCTGGATTCAATAATCCCACCACCCAAACAAATATCGCCGTCATAAAAAACGACTGATTGGCCAGGTGTGATTGCTCGTTGCGGCTCATCAAACACGGCACGACAACGGTCATCACCCAATGGTTCCAGAAAACAAGCCTGATCAGCCTGGCGGTAACGGGTTTTTGCGGCGCAACGCAGCGGCTGTGTTAAGGGTTTATCGCTACACCAATCTAATTGGCAAGCTTCTAGGATGTTGTGGAGCATTAAAGGGTGGTCATGCCCCTGCCCTACGATAAGAACATTATTTTCCAGATCTTTTTCCAGAACGTACCATGGTTCATCGGGAGCATCTTTTACACCACCGATACCCAAACCCTGACGCTGACCAAAGGTGTAATACATCAAACCATGGTGTTTGCCGATATATTGGCCTTCAGGAGTACGCATTTCGCCAGGCTGGGTAGGAAGATAACGCTGGAGAAATTCGGTAAATTTACGCTCGCCGATAAAACAAATACCTGTGCTGTCTTTTTTTCGACTGTTGGCAAAGCCAGCTTTATCTGCCATTGCTCTAATTTCCGGCTTGTGCAAATGACCGATCGGGAACAAGGTTTTTGATAAGGCTTTTTGACCAAGGGTATAAAGGAAATAACTTTGCTCCTTATTAGGATCCAGCCCCTTTAATAACTGGAATTCGCCGTTCTTTTCAGCAACGCGGGCGTAATGACCGGTAGCAATGTATTCAGCACCCAAATCTTCGGTTGCATAATTCAAAAAAGCTTTGAACTTAACGTGCTTGTTACAGAGAATATCCGGATTTGGCGTCCGGCCAGCCTTGAACTCAGACAAAAACACTTCAAACACTTCATCCCAATATTCTGCGGCAAAGTTGACTGTTTTCAGCTCTATACCCAATGTATCGCAAACTTGCTGGGCGTCAGCAAGGTCTTGCATGGCTGTACAGAATTCGGTGCCATCATCCTCCTCCCAGTTTTTCATAAATAAGCCGGTCACTTTATGACCTTGTTCCTGGAGAATTAAGGCAGTTACAGATGAATCAACACCTCCGGACATGCCGACAATTATGTTTTTACGCATAGTCAACATCAAGGAAGGATTTTAATAATGACAATGGAAAACGCTGCCCACTCAAAAATTCATCAACACTAAACAATACAAGTGGACTACGAAGACGGTGTCGTTCGGCGACGATCTCATCGTAACTAAGCCAATGTGTAGCAACGATCCCTTCATCTAGCTTTTGTTCAGGTGCATGCGAGTGGCAATGTCCGGCAAAGCAGAATCTCATAAAGCTCGGATAGTCTGGATTTTTGCGCCATAGTTGCACCGACACAAGCGATTCCGGCTCAAACTGCCAGGCAGTTTCTTCTTGCACTTCCCTTTTAACAGCGGCAATCAAATCCTCGTTTTCTTCCAAATGTCCAGCGGGTTGATTGAACTGCAATCCATGAGGAGTATGCTCTTCAACAAGTAAAAAACGACCATCTCGTTCGACCACTGCTGCTACTGTAACGTGTGGTTTCCAAACCATTGCGAAATTCCGAATCTCAAAAATTTGATATTTTACAAGATTATGTGGATGCCATGTTGGCAATGATCAAATCTACAACTCAATCGAATGATTTAATTGAATAAATTGACAAGAAAACAGTACTTATAATTTGTTGTGTCAATAATGTTGAAATCTACTAATATTGGCACCATGTTAAGCAACCAATGTGTTTTTTATACAACGACTATGTCCGAGCTAGACCCAACAAAAAATAATGATAACGACTTAGCTGTTCAAGAAGCCAGGCCGAAGTTGCAACGACCTCCATTATATAAAGTTATTCTTTTAAATGATGACTTTACGCCCATGGATTTTGTGATAGAAGTATTGATGGACTTCATTGCCATGACTGAAGAATAAGCAACCCAGGTTATGCTGCAAGTTCATACTGAAGGCATTGGTGTTTGCGGAACTTATTCTAAAGATGTCGCTGAAACTAAAGTTTACCTGGTCAACGAATATTCACGAGAAAACCACCATCCATTGCTGTGTACAATGGAAGCAGACTAGCTTGGAGCATCTATGTTAAGCAAAGAACTTGAAATCACCTTAAACACAGCCTTTAAAAACGCGCACGACAAAAGGCATGAATTTATAACAGTTGAACATTTACTGCTGGCATTACTTGATAACGCTTCAGCTGAAGCCATTATGACGGCATGTGGCTGCGACATTAGTGGTTTGCGTGGACAGTTAACGCAATTCATCGATGAAACTATTTCACTGCTTCCTGAAGGAGTCCATCGTGAAACCCAGCCAACACTGGGATTTCAAAGGGTGCTGCAACGCGCGGTATTTCATGTGCAAGCTTCCGATAAAAAAGAGGTTACTGGCGCAAATTTATTTGTCGCCTTATTCAGTGAGCAAGACTCACACGCAGTTTATTTACTTAACAAACAAGACATTTCAAGACTGGATGTTGTCAATTACTTGGCGCATGGCATCTCAAAAATTAATCCCGATCCACTTGAATATCGTAATACCGATCAAAATAACACCGATACTGAAGCTTCTGGTTCTGCATTAGACAAATATGCAAGCAACCTTAACGAAGAAGCACTTAAGGGTAGAATCGACCCACTAATTGGTAGAGAACTAGAGCTTGAACGGACCATTCAAACACTCTGCCGTCGCCGAAAAAACAACCCACTATTGGTTGGTGAAGCTGGCGTTGGTAAAACCGCCATTGCCGAAGGCTTAGCAAAACGCATCGTCGAAGAAAACGTACCCGAAATTCTTAAAAATAGCGTTATTTACTCACTTGACCTAGGCGCATTGGTTGCAGGTACAAAATATAGAGGTGATTTTGAAAAACGCCTTAAGGCATTAGTCAATCAACTAAAAAAAGAGCCTGACTCAATTTTGTTTATCGATGAAATTCATACGCTTATTGGTGCTGGTTCGGCATCAGGTGGCGTAATGGATGCATCTAATCTAATCAAACCGGTTCTCGCCTCTGGACAATTACGCTGTATTGGCTCTACCACTTATCAAGAATATCGAGGTATTTTTGAAAAAGACCACGCTTTGGCAAGACGCTTCCAGAAAATCGACGTACTTGAACCTTCCGTTGAGGACACAATTTTAATACTTAAAGGATTGAAATCTCGTTTTGAAGATCATCATGATGTTAAGTATTCAGCAGAAGCGTTACGCCTGGCGGCTGAGTTATCAGATCGATATATTACCGATCGTCATTTACCAGACAAAGCAATAGATGTAATTGACGAAGCGGGCGCAAAGCAACGTATGACAGCGGAAGCCGATCGTAAAAGACTTATTGATGTAGCCGAAATAGAAGACATCGTTTCAAAAATAGCCAGAGTACCAGCAAAGTCGGTTTCATCGAATGATATTGACAAACTTGCTAATCTGGAAAAAAACTTAAAGATGCTGGTTTTTGGTCAAGATGAGGCCATTACAGCATTAGCATCAGCAATAAAACTATCACGCGCCGGACTGCGCGAATCCCAAAAAACTATCGGTTCATTTCTGTTCGCCGGCCCAACAGGCGTAGGTAAAACAGAAGTGACAAGACAGCTAGCCAAAGTGCTGGGTGTTGAACTGATTCGCTTTGATATGTCTGAATACATGGAACGACATACCGTATCGCGATTAATAGGAGCCCCTCCTGGTTATGTCGGCTTTGATCAAGGCGGATTATTGACTGAGCAAGTAACCAAACACCCCCATGCAGTTTTACTATTGGACGAACTGGAAAAAGCTCACCCTGACGTATTTAATTTATTGTTGCAAGTTATGGATCATGGTTCATTAACTGACAATAATGGGCGCAAAGCCGATTTTCATAACATCATTTTAGTCATGACTACTAATGCCGGCGCTGAAGAAGGCAGTCGAGCATCAATAGGGTTCACACATCAAGATCACGCTACTGACAGTATGAAAGTAATAGAAAAAGGTTTTTCGCCGGAGTTCCGCAATCGTTTAGATGCGATAATTCAGTTTAAACCGCTCGATATTTCAATCGTTGGTCATGTTGTTGATAAATTTATTTTTGAGCTTGAAGCGCTACTCGCAGAAAAACACGTAACATTAATGCTGGAGCCAGATGCCAGACTCTGGCTTGCTGAAAACGGCTGCGACCCCAAAATGGGGGCAAGACCGATGGCAAGATTAATACAAGAAAAAATTAAAAAGCCATTAGCAAATGACTTATTATTTGGCGAATTAGCTCAGGGTGGTAGCGTACGAATTTACGTACAAGATAATGAACTTGCGTTTGCAATAAAACGCAATGAAATGAGTGTTACGGAAAACAGCTAGGTTAACTAAAACGGTGCGCTATATCGATAAGACGATTAGCGCATACGGAAGGTAATTCGACCTTTAGTTAAATCGTAGGGCGTCATTTCAACCTTAACGCTATCCCCTGTTAAGATACGAATATAATGTTTGCGCATTTTTCCAGAAATATGCGCGGTAACGATATGTCCATTCTCAAGTTGCACTCTGAACATAGTATTAGGAAGTGTATCAATCACCTTACCTTCCATTTCAATTTGATCTTCTTTAGCCATTTATAATCACCTGTAGTATTAAAGCCGTGAATAATACCATAGCCTGATTTTTAACAACAGAAGTGGAAAAGACAAAGCAAAAAATCTGTTTAGAATCGCAATCAAACAGCCACTTCGATCAATTTTAAATATTCAGTCTCTGAAAACAAATCAATGTTGCTTTCAACTCGATCCAGAAAAACCTTACCAATCAGATGATCATATTCATGCTGAAATACTCGTGCGATGAACCCATCCAATTCCAGTTCAACGTGAAGCCCTTGTTCGTTAGTATATTGGACTGAGATATTTACATAGCGCGGAACTAATGCGCGTATTCCAGGAATGCTCAAACACCCTTCCCAGTCTTTTTCCTTAGCATCCGACCTATTTATAAATCGAGGATTGATCATGATTGTAGGCTCCATAAAAGGAGCCTTCGGGTAGCGTGAAGTAGGTCTTGAAGCCACAACAATCAACTGTTTTGAAATACCAATTTGAGGTGCAGCAAGTCCAACACCCTGGGTAGAGGCGAGTGAAGACCGCAAGTCTTCAATTAATTGACTTGTGTCAATCGAACCAACATCCTCAACGCTCGTGGCTGTCTGCCTAAGCACTTTAGCGCCCAATTGGGCAATATCACGTTTCACGACTACCCCTGCAATTCCTGTAACAGTAAACCCTGAGCTTGAACAATCTCTTCACCTTCCGCCCTTACAGCTGGATGATAACTACCATCCGATTGCAACAACCACGACTGTGAATTATCTTTTAAATATAACTCCAAATCTTGTAGAAGCCGATTGTGCAATTTTTTGTTTTCAATAGGAAAACAAATCTCAACACGCCGGAACATATTGCGATTCATCAAATCGGCGCTAGAAGCAAACACCTCCCAGTTCCCGCCATTAGCAAACGCATAAACCCGCGCATGCTCCAAAAACCGCCCAATAATTGAACGAACTTCTATGTTTTCAGATACCCCAGGAATCCCTGGGCGTAAACAGCAAATCCCCCTGACAATCAGCTTAATCTCAACGCCAGCTTGTGATGCACGATACAAGCTTTGAATAGCCAGCTCTTCAACTACAGCATTAACTTTAATAATAATTTTTGCGGGCTTTCCGGCCCTTGCATTGTGGATTTCTCGTTCAATTTTCTCCATTAATCCGCTATGCAAGGTAAATGGCGCCTGCAGTAACTTATTTAGTCGAGTAACCTTGCCAAGGCTAGTCAACTGAGCAAACACTCGCCTAACGTCTTCACCGAGCTCTTTATCACATGAAAACAGACCATAATCGGTATAAAACTGTGCCGTTTTGGGGTGATAATTACCTGTTCCAAGATGCACATAGTTACGCAAGTCCTTACCCTCGCGCTTTAATACCAAACACATCTTGGCATGTGTTTTATATCCAACCACACCATAAACAACATGGACTGCGGCTTCTTGCAATTTTGCCGCCAAATCAATATTGGCTTTTTCATCAAAACGAGCCCTTAATTCGATAACCACCGTCACTTCTTTACCGGCTCTTGCCGCTTTGATTAAAGCAGCAACAATCGGCGAATCCGCGCCTGTTCTATACAATGTTTGTTTGATAGCTAAAACATCAGGTGCAATTGCCGCCTGACGCAAGAATTCAACAACAGGCGAAAACGATTCGTAAGGATGCTGTAGCAAAATATCATTGCGCTTAATCGCTGCAAAAATATCTTTATTGCGCCCCAATACAGTTGGAACCGATGGCTTAAAGGCAACAAACTTAAGATCAGGGCGATCTAGCAGATTGTTGATCTCTTGCATTCTATTTAGATTGACTGGCCCATCCACCAAAAACAAGCGATCTCTCGTCATGTCAAAGCGGCCCAGTAAAAAATCCACTGTTTCCTGGGGGCATTTCGCATCAATCTCAAGCCTAACTTCATCACCATAATTGCGCATAGCCAACTCACCTTCAACAGCCAGTAGTAAATCGTCGATAGCATCGTCATCGACGAAAAAATCGCTATTTCTGGTTACCCTAAACTGATAACAGCCTTTGACAGTCATGCCGTTAAATAGCTGCTCCACAAATGCATGGATAATTGACGATAAAAAAACAAAGTCCGCCGGACCGCTATTGGTATCAGATCTAGGTAATTGAATAATGCGCGGCAACGCTCGGGGGGCCTGCAAAATCGCCCTACCGCTATTCCTACCAAAGGCATCCTTGCCAGTCAGTGAAATTATAAAATTTAAACTTTTATTAAGAATACGAGGAAAAGGATGTGCTGAATCAAGACCAACTGGCGTTAAAATTGGCATTAATTCATTATTAAAATAAGCCTCAAGCCATTTATGCTGAGCCTCTGTCCATTCTTTACGACGCAAAAAACGAATATTTTGTTCACTTAACTTTGGAATCAAAATCTCGTTAAGGACCTTGTACTGGTCTTCAACCAATTGATGAGCTTTGATAGCAATTAGCTCTAACTGCTCATGCGGCGTTAAACCGTCTGGACCAACAGCTTTTGGATCAATACTTGCCATCTGAATAACACTAGCTACTCGAACCTCGTAAAACTCATCTAAGTTGGAACAAGAAATACACAGGTAGTTAAGCCTCTCAAGCAGAGGTACCTCTTCATTTTTTGCTTGTGCTAAGACTCGTTTATTGAATTCCAATAAACTGAATTCACGATTGATGTAAAGATCTGTCTTTTGAAGATCAAAAGCTTCATTCTCCTGCATTTTCACCAACCTATAAGTAAGTTATTCAAATTTACTTGCAATTTACCATACATTTTAATTTGCAGATCAGAGTCTAAAATGACTAATTGAGCATTATTTATTACTTGAATTCACGAAAAGCATTTTCCACATCTTTAAAATGAACATTACTGTTGCCATTTTTAAATACATCAGCATCTCTAATTTTAAAGAGAAATACGAGGCGATTCTTTAAAAAGAATCGCAATGACTACCTTTTCTAAAGTCGACAGCGAATATTTACCTAACTTTCTGATAGATATAATTTTTCTATATTTATAGATACAAATACATATCCACTACAAGGGCTGCCTCGGTGTTGAGAAGACGAGGTTTTTGTGATGTAATACCGAGGCTTTACGTCTTAATGTACCTCTTATTTCTATGGTTTTAGATAAGGGGATGGTTTCGCCACAACTTGTTTGGAGAGCAGGCTATTAACTATGCAATTTACTATTAAAGAAGGTTTGGACTTACCTATAACGGGCGAGCCTAAACAAGTTATTGAGAATGGCAATTCCGTTAATTCGGTTGCAATTCTTGGGCTGGATTATGTGGGCATGAAGCCTACCATGGCGGTCAATGAAGGGGACAGTGTCAAACTTGGCCAAGTGCTTTTCAGCGACAAGAAAAATCCGGGTGTCAACTTTACGTCACCAGGTGCCGGTGTCGTAAAATCAATAAATCGCGGTGAGAAACGGATTCTACAATCAATAGTCATCGAACTTAAAGGATCAGGGGAAGAGTCTTTTTCAAGATATGACGCTGCCGAACTGACTAACCTGACAGCAGAACAAGCCAAGGAAAACCTGCTTGCTTCCGGGCTTTGGACATACTTACGTACCCGGCCTTACGGCAAAATTCCGGCTATCGACAGCAGCGCAAATTCCATTTTTGTTACTGCGATAGATACTAATCCTTTAGCGGCTGATCCGGCGATCATCATCAAAGAACGGACTGAGGATTTCATTAACGGTTTAACCGTTATATCCAAGCTCACCCAAGGTAAGGTCTACGTTTCCAAAGCGACCGGCGCCGATATTACTGTTGGCAATACAGCTTCTTTGCAGGTTGCTGAATTTTCCGGTCCTCATCCTGTCGGCTTGCCAAGCACGCACATTCACTTTATCGATCCCGTTAATATCGACAAATTCGTCTGGCATCTTGATTACCAGGCAGTGATTGCTATCGGCGCGCTGTTCACTACCGGTAAATTGAATGTTGAACGAGTGGTGTCGTTAGCTGGTCCCACAGTAAAGAACCCACGTCTTATTCGCACTCGTGTTGGCGCCAACACTGATGATCTTGTAAGCGGCGAACTGCAAGATGATATTGAAAGCAGGGTTATTTCAGGCTCAGCTTTATATGGCCGTCAGGCATCAGATTGGGCCGCCTTTTTGGGTCACTATAGCAACCAAATTACAGCCTTAAAAGAAGGTCGCGAACGCGAGTTATTTGGCTGGATTGTGCCGGGCAAAAATAAATACTCTGCACTAAATGTTTACACCTCCAGTGTTGATCGTAAATTTGATCGCAAGTTTCCATTAACAACCACTAAAAATGGCAGCAATAGAGCCATTGTTCCAGTGGGTGTTTACGAAACAGTAATGCCGCTAGATATCTTGTCAACGCCCCTGCTTAAAGCATTAGTGGTTGGTGACTCTGATCAAGCTCAATTACTGGGCTGCTTGGAACTTGATGAAGAAGATCTGGCCTTATTTACGTTTGTAGATCCAGGCAAACATGACTTCGGTCCTGTCCTGAGAGCGAATTTAACT
>JAUYMX010000076.1 GCA_030699345.1 Methylococcaceae bacterium | reverse complement strand
TTAATCTCACCTTGTTCAGCCAGCCCACACGGATCGCGATCGGTGCAACCCAGCGCTTGCGCACAACCTTGGCCAAGCACCGATTCTGCAGACAGATTAAACAGCTTCTCTGCGCCTTTACTCCAGAACAGAACTTTACCTGAGGCATCCACAGCGAATACCGCACCGGCATCCACTAAGTCGGTGAGCACAGCGACAACTTGATCAGGACCGATCTGGCTCAGCCAGCGGTTAAAAAATGGCGATGATTGGCTCATGGTATTGTTGGAGGTAAGTTTCAAAGACGTTGCAAATGTAACACATGCGTTTCATTGTTTCATTATGAAACGAATAACTTAATCTCTAAAAATATAAAATCTTTAAAAAACAGTTTGTTACCAACCATTAGTGCTTGGCACAGATTGTGATGTAAGTTTATTAACTATTACTAAATACATCTAATTAAGCAGGGAAAAATCATGATTTTCAGACAGCTTTTTGAAACAGAAACATCTACTTACAGCTATTTGTTGGGTTGCGGGCGCACGCATCGCGCTTGCTTAATCGATCCGGTGGCTTCAGAAATTAACGACTACGTTGAATTGCTGCACACCTTAAATCTTAAGTTGCTTTACACCATGGAAACCCATGTACACGCTGATCATATTACCGGCGCCGGCTTGCTGCGCGAGAAATTGGGCAGCAAAAGCGTGGTACATCGGGATGCCGGTGCGCAGTGCGCGGACTTAATGGTTACCGACGGCGTATTGCTGCAAATCGGCGATTTGGAGTTTGAAGTGCGGCACACACCCGGCCATACCAGCGGTTGCGTCAGTTATGTGATGGCTGACCGCGTTTTTACCGGCGATGCGTTATTAATCGGCGGTAGCGGTCGATCCGATTTTCAAGAAGGCGATGCCGGTCAACTTTACGACAGTGTCACCGGCAAATTGTTCACATTACCGCCGGATACGCTGGTCTATCCAGGACACGATTACCAGGGCAACACCGTTTCCACTATCAAACAAGAAATTGCCAAGAATGCGCGGCTGGGCGCTGGGCGTTCGCGCGCTGAATTTATTGCCATCATGCAAGATTTAAAACTGGCCTACCCCAAATTTATCGATCAGGCCTTGCCTGCAAATCAGTCTTGCGGCAGGGCGGGAGAGCAATAGTCATGATCTTAACCCTGGCCTTGTCGATAGTCATCGGCTTGCTGCTGGGATTGCTCGGCGGCGGCGGTTCGATTTTAACTGTGCCGATGTTGGTCTATGTGCTGCATGTTGAGCCGAAAGTGGCGATTGTGACCTCCTTTGTGGTGGTAGGCATTTCCAGCTTGATGGCGTTGATTCCGCATGCGCGGCGCAGCTCAGTATGCTGGAAAAGCGGGATGTTTTTCGGCTTGGCGGGAATGCTTGGCGCATTTGGCGGCGGACGGCTGGCATCGCATTTCCCAGCTGATCTGTTGATGGCGCTGTTTGGCTTGATTAGTCTGTCGACCGGGTTACTAATGCTGCACGGCAGTAAACCCCAGACAACAGATGCCCTAGCAACCGAGCCGCTAAGAGTTTGCCCATTACAAGTGCCATATTTACGAGTGCTATTTGATGGCTTTTTCGTTGGTGCGCTGACTGGCATGGTCGGTGTCGGCGGCGGATTTTTAATCGTTCCAGCCTTAACCTTATTGGTAGGTTTACCAATCCAAGGCGCAGTCGGGACATCGCTGCTGGTGATTGCGATGAACGCACTCGCTGGCTTGACTGGCTACAGCCAGCATGTCGGGTTAGATCTAAATCTAACCGTTACTGTTACTACCGGTGCAATTGTCGGCAGCGCCATGGGCGGCTCACTGTCGAGCTATGTAAAACCGGAGTTACTGCGTCGAAGCTTTGGGGCCTTAGTTGTGTTGGTAGCTGGCTATGTGTTGTATCAGGCAGTGACGATGGAATTACTGATTACCGCCAAGCAATGGTTGTTAGATCCGCAAAACCCCGGTTGGGCGGTTGCAAGTTTGGTGCTGTTATGGGTATTGCTACGGATTGGCAGTTGGATACATAAAACCGATACGGCCATTTTTACTGCGAAAAGGTAATTGATCGCGATGAGTTAGGGCGGTTTTGGGGCAAAAGTTGCGGATGATCTGTAAACCTCCGTCAAATAATTGCTCATTATTATAAAAGAACCTATCAAGGTCGAGGAGAAGGTATGAAACGTATAATCAACCCATCACGTCGTCGCTTTTTTGCACAAACTGGTGCCGGATTATTAGCTTATACAGCATTGCCAAGCTGGTTACAGGCGATGGAAGGTATGGGCGAGATGCCGAAAATGACACCTAATAAGGCTTCGGCTAATTTCCATCCCGATGTTGAAATTGATTTAACATGTCAGCCATCGACAGTATCGATACTGCCCGGCCAGCCGACTCGCGTGCAGCAATATATTGCCAAATTGGTTAAAGGCCCGGCTAATACTTTGACTGAGTTGCCCGGTTCCTATCTTGGGCCGGTGATGCGTTTTCAAAAAGGCCAAAAAATCCGTATCAATTTGCATAACCAGTTAGACGAAGTTTCGATTACCCACTGGCACGGTCTGCATGTACCGGCACTGATGGACGGGCATCCTCTGTACTCGATCGGCAAGGGCGAAACCTTTGTCTACGAGTTCGAAATGCTCAACCGCGCCGGTATGAACATTTACCACCCGCACCCGCACAACACCACCGCCAGCCAGGTTTACCAGGGTCTGGCAGGTGCAATACTGGTCAATGATGAGGAAGAGCGCCGTTTAGAATTGCCGGACGGCGAGTACGAAATCCCCATCGTTATTCAAGACCGGCGCTTTGACTCAGAAAACCAGCTTGTCTACGCGGGCCATATGCGCGACCGTATGATGGGCTTTTACGGCGACCGGATATTGGTTAACGGCCACCCCGATTTTAATCTCGACGTTGCCAGTCGAGCCTACCGATTCCGGATCCTCAACGGCTCAACGGCACGTATTTACAAGCTGGCCTGGGACGACAATTCGCCCATTACCGTCATCGGCACCGACGGCGGTTTGCTGGAAACACCTGTCAACAAACCTTACGTAATGCTGGCCCCCGGCGAACGTTTGGATGTGTGGGCGGATTTCAGCGGGCGGAATATCGGCTCTCAGTTAGCAATGCGTAGCCGTTCTTTTTCCGGTGTGTTGCCGAAAATGGCTGAGCGCATGATGGGCGGTGGTATGGGGGGTATGCACGGTAAGGCGTTGCCGGTGGGCAGCGATTATCCAATTTTCAGCGTTAAGGTGACTCGGCAGGTCAGCGACAGTCCCGCATTGCCGGGTAAGCTGTCTACTTATCATCATTATCAAATCAGCGACACCGCAAATCCTAATAAACCAGTACCGATAGCTATTTCCGAAGGCCCGATGGCGATGCTGTTAAATGGTCGGCCCTATGCCTATAACGACATTCTGCCCAGCGAACGTATTCCATTGAATACCGTGCAACTGATGGAAATTTTCCATGCTCATGGCGGCAGTGGTGGTCATGGTGGCGCTGATACCGCAAAACAGTCAGGCCAAGGTATGCAACATGGTGGTGACGGCAATGCAGAAGGCAGTCACAAGATGGGCGGCATGGGTATGATGCGCGGAATGAATCATGGTGGTGATAACAACGTGGAAGGCGGCGACCATCAAATGGGCCGTATGGGAATGATGGGAGGCATGGGAGGCGGCATGGGTATGATGATGTCGATGGCGCATCCAATCCATATGCACGGTCAGTCCTTCCAAATCATCAGCCGCACCATCGAAAATGGCGAAAGCGAGGATTACGCTACCGTTAAAGACGGTTTTATCGAAGGCGGTTTAAAAGACACCGTACTGGTAATGCCCGGTGAACGCGTAAAAGTCATCAAACCGTTTCAGGATTTCAAAGGTTTGTTCATGTACCACTGTCACAATCTAGAACATGAAGACATGGGTATGATGCGCGACTTTTTGATTGAATAATGGCTAGTTAAACGCAGAGATTAAGAGGCAGTCTATGGCGATCATCCAAACACAGTTAAAAGTGACCGGCATGCACTGCCTCGGTTGCGAAGAAACCATCAACGAAGCCGTTAAAACACTACCGGGTATTCATAAAGCCGAAGCCAGTTACCGCCTGCAAACAGTTGATGTCGGCTATGACGATACTTTGGTGGATGAAGCGGCTATCCGTCGAACTATCGAAGCCAAAGGTTATGGCATTGTCGAGGCTTTACCGGCAAAAGCCGGTAAAGCCAAACACATGTTACTGTTCGTGCTGTTACTGGCGGTGGTTGGTGGGGTCGCGTTTTGGGGTAAAAGCCTGATGCCGGGCGTGATGCAGCAAATCAAACCGCAGATGGGTTATGCGCTGTTATTCACTATCGGCTTTTTGACGGGGTTTCACTGCATCGGCATGTGTGGCGGCTTTGTAGTGGGTTATACCGATGCCACCCTCTCCAAAACCCGCCAACTGTTGGCGCATATGAGTTACGCGTTCGGCAAAACTTTATCGTACATGACGCTGGGCGCAGGCTTCGGTTTACTGGGCGCCACCATTGCTTTTACTCCTCAAATACGTGGCATTGCGGCATTGGCGGCGAGTGTATTTTTGTTGTTGTACGGCTTAAAGATGCTCAATGTCTTTTCCTGGCTACGCCGCTTCACACTGCGTTTACCGCCCTCCGTTAATCAACAAGTTGCGGGGGAATTACGCCGCCGTCGCAGCCCGTTGCGTAACGGTTTATTGACCGGACTATTGCTGGGTTGCGGTCCGTTACAAGCCATGTATGTGATGGCCGCCGGTAGCGGCGATCCCAAACAAGGCGCGATGATCCTGCTGATGTTCGGCTTGGGCACGCTGCTGCCATTATTGGGTTTCGGCCTGTTCGCCAGCCTGTTATCGCCAGCAGTGATGCGACAGCTGGTACGGGTTTCTGGAGTTTTAGTGATTGCGATGGGCTTAATGATGGCTCAGCGCGGCTTAAAAATCATTCAATCCGGCCAAGTATCCTCGGCAATGCCCTCACCTATGCAGCAGAATCGTTAAGGCAAGCAGTTTGATAACACCGAACCTTAAGGTTTGTATTAGCGGTGCCGCGGGGCTTTGAAAGGCAGCAACAATAACCGCCAAAAACTTAACTCAGAAGCTTTGCGAAAAGGCTGCAAGCCAATCAACATGGTGGTTTGATTGTGTTGAGGTTCCGCGACATAAGTGCGGCATAACCGATCCCAGCAGGAAATGGAAAAGCCGTAGTTACTGTCGATTTCGCTTTGAATGATGGAATGATGAATGCGGTGCATGTCCGGGGTTATAAGTAACCAGCGCAGTTTTTTATCCAACGCCGGTGGAATGTTGATATTGCTATGGTTAAAGGTGGCGGCGCCATTCAGGATAATTTCAAAAGCGATGACCGCCCACGGATTAGCGCCAAGTAAATAGATCCACAGCACTTTGTAAAACATAGACAACAAGATTTCCAACGGATGAAAGCGCACAGCGGTGGTAGCGTCAAACTCCAGGTCAGTGTGATGGACTTGGTGCAAACGCCACAGCAGCGGCCATTTATGCGAAATAATGTGTTGCAGGTAAATGGCAAAATCGAGCGCCAATAAGGTTACAGTAATCGCCAGCCATTCCGGCGCTGCCAGCCAATTTAACAGGCCGAAGCCACGTTCGGAGGCGTCGACAGCACTTAAATAAGCCAAGCTGCCGACAGTCAAACGCATGATCAGCATATTGGTTGCAGCCAAACCCAAATTTACCGGCCAGCGCTGTTTACGGGTGATCTGCTGGGCTCTTCGGGGGCTGATCGCTTCCCAGGTAATCATCAGCGCAAAAATACCAAGTGATGCACCAAGTCGAATTAACGTTGCCAAAACTTACCTCCTCGATAAAGACTCGCCAATGTTTGCGGACTAGCGCCGCACCAATAACGCAGACGTAAACTCCACATCAGCAATATCGTTTTATATACCCCGAATTTCTCCCAGCGTCGACCGGAACTACTCACTTTGGCTTTCAAGCAAATCGGTGGGCTAATGATTTTTAGTTTTTTGCACAGCGCGATGTCTTCCATCAAGGCGATATCAGGGTAATGTCCAGCAGCCGCAAACGCCTCGCGAGTAACAAAAATTGCCTGATCGCCGGTGGCAATGCCGGTTAACAGCGAACGCCAGTTCATCAGCCATGCAATTACCTTCAACATAAAATGCCAGCCTTGCAATTGAATATCAAATCTTCCCCATTGATGGTTAATGTCAATATTCTGAGCAATTAGTGCCAAGGCATTGCCGGGTAAAAAAGTATCGGCATGCAGGAACAACAGAATGTCACCTTGAGCATGCCCTGCCCCGTGATTCATTTGATGGGCACGGCCTTGCGGGGCAATCAATATGTGGTCAGCCAGATTGGCAGCAATCGCTCGGGTGTTATCGCTACTGCCGCCATCGACGACAATCAATTCGGCATCGTTGCGCAAAACTTGTAGCGCCGTCAAACAAGACTCAATGCTGGCGGCTTCGTTAAGAGTGGGAATGATGATGGAGAATTTCATGATCTATGAGTTACCCGCGATTATTTACTTAAGGAAACCTCTAAAAATCATCCGTTCATGCTTCGACACGCTCAGCACGAACGGATAACTCACTGATTTAAATAGACCACAGTTCGCATTTATGCCCTGTGGGTACTGAGCTGTGAGCTTGTCGAACAGTCGAACAGTCGAACAGTCGAAGTGCAATTTTTAGAGATCCCCATAAATCTTGTCCATCAATGTTATTTCGAGCCAGCAGCCGCGGCCAGGGTCGCGCCTAACGTATTGTTACCATCCCTACAAAGGATCAAACAACGCCGTCAAATCGTCGGCGGTGAGTTTTAAGGTGTCGTCTTTGTCGCCTTCTCCGTAGATACCATTGGCCAGGGCGCGTTTTCTGTCCTGCATGGCGAGGATTTTTTCTTCGACAGTGTTTTCGGTGATGAGTTTGTAAACGAATACCGGCTTGTCTTGGCCGATACGATGCGCGCGGTCGGTAGCTTGGCTTTCTGCGGCCGGGTTCCACCAGGGATCGTAAATAATCACGGTATCGGCTTCGGTCAGGTTTAAGCCGACGCCGCCTGCTTTCAGGCTGATTAAAAACACGTTGACCTCGCCGCTTTTAAACAATTCGATAGCTTCGTCGCGTTTGCGGGTTTGTCCGGTGAGTTTGCTGTAACCGATATGGCGTTTGTTTAATTCTTCTTCAATGATCGCAATCATCCGCGTGAACGCAGAGAACACCAGAATGCGTCGACCTTCTTCCAGTTGCTCAGGGAGCATGTCCATTAACAAATCAAGTTTGGCGGATTGATGAATTTTTTGCGCTTCTTTAAGGGCCAGCGTGCGCGGGTCGCAGCAGGTTTGCCGTAGTTTTAATAAGGCATCGAGAATGGTGATATGGCTACGCGCCAAGCCTTTTTGGGCAATAGCGTCGCGGACTTTTTTCTCCATAGTCAGGCGTATGCTTTCGTATAACGCCGCTTGTTTTTCGTGCAACGGCACCGAGCGGATGATTTCGGTTTTGGCCGGTAATTCGGTAACCACTTCCTGTTTGGTGCGGCGCAGCATGAATGGCGCGATGCGGCGAATCAGTCGCGAGCGTTGTTCGTTGTCGCCATGCAGCTCAATTGGGGTGCGATAAAGTTTTTTGAAGTTGGCATTGTCGCCGAGAAAGCCGGGCATCAAAAAGTCGAATTGCGCCCACAACTCGCCCAGATGGTTTTCCATCGGTGTGCCGGTCAGGCACAGGCGATGACTGGCATTGAGGCGGCGCACAATTTGCGCGGCTTTGGCCAGCGGGTTTTTGACCGTTTGAGCTTCGTCCAGAATCAGATAGTGATAGTGGTGTTCCAGCAGGGTGTCTTCGTCTCTGGGTAACAACGGATAGGTAGTTAATACGATGTCAAAATCCTTGATTTGATCAAACAGTAGCTTACGTTCGGCACCTTGTAAGATCAGCACGTTCAGTTCGGGGGTAAAGCGTTCGGCTTCGCGCCGCCAGTTACTCATCAAGCTGGTCGGGGCGATAATTAAACAGGGCGAGGTCATGCGCCCGCTTTGTTTTTCCACCAATAAATGGGCGAGGGTTTGGATCGTTTTGCCCAAGCCCATGTCATCGGCCAATATGCCGCCGAACTGGTATTCACGTAGAAACTGCAACCAATTAAGTCCTTGCTGTTGGTAATTACGCAGCGTGGCATTAAAGTTAAGCGGCAGGTCAGCAGTGGCAATGCCGCTGAAGTCTTTTATTTTTTGCGCCAGCTCACGCAGCTCTTTGCCGCCGCGAATCGAAAACAAACCGTAACTGTGGCTTTCCAAATCAGCCAGACTGGCGACATTAAATCGAGACAGTTTCAGGTTGCCGTTTTTATCGAGGCTACTGGTGTTGAACAACTCCATCAACACCGCCAAAAAGGGTTTGAGTTTATCGCTAGGTAAGTTCAGGTAGCTGTGATCAGCCAGCGGTATGCTGACAAATTCGGGTAGATTTTCCGGGTCGTAGTGCTCAAATACCGGCATCAGCAACGGCAATAATGGCAGAGATTGACCATTCACTTCGACGGTAAAGCGCATCTCAAACCAGTCATTCTGGCTTTCGCTGATTTCAGCATCCCAATTTTGCGCGCTTTGGAAGTTGAGTAAAAAGCTGTCTTCGACGTTGCAGACCCAGCCTTGAGCTTGCAATTCCGGCAGGGTATTTTGCAGAAATTCGCTCCACCGTGTAGCAGACTCAATAACTGAATTACCCGGACTGATAAGTATCAATTCGCGATTGGCAGAAGGCGGTTGCGGTACGGAAACAAAGCCGATATTACCCAACAGTTTAACTGCGGCATGTTCGGCAGCCAGGTCACGATGAATACGAACCAGGCCATGGTCAGTTTTAGTTACTGTTTTATGATCAGGGGAAAATCCTGCAAGTTGCCAATCGCCGTAATTGAAATTGACCTGCATAAAATGGCTATAGTGCTGGTCGGATATTTGAGTACCAAACAATGTTAAACAAACTGTAGGCGTCAAATCATCAACGTCCCTTAACTCAATTTTTTTCGGCGGCGGCAACGGCAGCTCCGGGTGCTCAAGGGTTAAGCGCAAGCTGAACTCCTCAGCGTATTCTGCCGGTACCTGCGGTGCAGTAAGCAATTTATTGAGTTGTACCAATGAAAGCTGATGCATATTGATTGGGCCGACTGTTCCATCCGTCACATCCAAATAAAGCGCTGGTTCGGTCATGATCAACTTGGCTGCAGGCTCAACACCGACATACAGCTGGAAGGCATCGGTATCTAATGCTTGCCAAGCCAGGCTGAGTTCGCGCAGCTCACCGCTGGTTAATGGCGAATGCTCTGTATCCTGCAAAAATAGCCGACCGGTTTGCAGCATTTTCATCAACACGATATGCCCGGTAGCGCCGCTAAGTATTGGATCGCCGATAAACGATAAGGACAGCGCTGATAAAAGCTTGGCGATTTCTCCATCTTCCGGCTGGGCGTAATTAAGATAGTTATAGCTATAGCGCAAATTATTCAGCGTAGTTTTACGGCCTTTGCCTAGCCCACCGGATTTTTTTTCTTTGGTGATCAGAAATTCGACGTTAAGTTCATGCACGGCTTTGCCGGGTTTTAGAATATAAGCAATAAACTCCTGATAAGGATCAGGTAGCTCTGCTTCAGGCGTATTAAGATTGCTTAGCCAATCAAGGCAATTGGGGCCGGACGGGGCTTTAGTGGCGGGCGTGTCCGCTTTTTGATATGCCATACAAACAGCGGCTATATGTTTACAGTTGTATCCGATAGGGCATGTACAAGAACCATTGATCTCGGTAGACCTGAAACCAGGACTCCAGGTGATGCGAATATTTTGTTTGTAAGGTATTGCACCACTGCCTTTTACCGTGGCGTTTAATTGCACAAATAGTGCGCCTTGGTTTTGTACAGCAACATCCAGCACCCTACCTTTTTCATAGTACTGCTTCCCCCGTTCATAGGCGTTATCACCGCATTCATAACGGATATTGGAGCTGAGTAGTTTTTTGGAAAGAGAGATGGAGCTGGGAGAAGCGCTGGCCATTATTATGATTACAAGTCTTAGAGTAAGACCCGGCATTTTATACCGTGCTAAAAGTTATCGTAAGCGCTAATTAATCGCTTAGAGCCTAATAGTACATAGTGAAGTTTTAAAAACGCTTGATTTAAGGAATCCGATTCTTTTGAGATCGGTCATTGGTGCTGAGTTTTGCGAAGCAAGAACGGTATGCCACACATTTATCGCCCAGTATATAAAGCTGTTATTTCTCGACTGAGCTCATGGCGAACGATATTCCGACTTAAGGCTAATAAGTTAAATAACACAGTTTAATTAACACCCTCCCCCTACTACTGCTTCCAACGTTTGTGAGCCACCCCGCAAAACAAGAAATTATTAAATCCATAACAAATTGAAAAATAAGTGTTTTATTTAAAAAACAACACTATTTTTTAGATTAAAGAAATATTGGCAAATTTATTGCTTAGACAAAACTTGAGAATATTCAAATATTCTCATAGGGCAATCATGTGACGCTTAAAAAGCTTGTTAGAAAATTGAAAAATCTTACAGGCAAAGCACTATTGCCAATCCTGCTGTGCAGCAGGTTCGGAAGGACATGAGTCTTGATTTAAAAAGACAAGATAGCTGGAACCCCCAAAGATGGGCTATTGCGTATGCGATATATCACAGCTTTTTACTTAACAATTAATAATGGAGCAAAAATGAAAACAAGCTTTCAATTAACAGCAATTACCGTCTTACTCGGTGTAAGCGGTATCTCGCAAGCGGCATTAACCAGCACTACTGGGCCGGTCAGTTTTAGCGGTTCAGCTTCGGTGACAGCAACTGGCGGGCAAGCAGCTTCAGCAACTAATTCGAATAACGGAGCGACCATTGCCAATGTTGCGCTTGGTCAGTTTGATGGGGCCAACGGCGTTCTGACAGGTGTTGATTTACAGCTCACTTCAAATCGAGCCCAAACCATTAATGGTTCAGGTAATAAAAATAACGGTCCAGCTAGAACGGTTAACGGAAGCGGATCTAGCAGTGCATTGCTGTCTGGTGCCGGAGTTAGTGCTAGCTTTGCCCCAAACCTGACTCAAGCAGGCACAGGCTGTACCTTGGCACATGGCCCCACCGGTCCGGTTAATTGCACTTGGGGACCTAATACCGCAGCAGCAGCGACGACCGATACCACCGTTGGCGCTGACGAAGCCAATCTCAACGATTATGCTGGCGGCGGCTCGGTTAATGCGTCACTGAGTTTACCTACTTTATCTGCCACCACGACCATGTCAGCGACTCAGGGCCAACCAGGCAGCGGTTCAACAGCCACCTATAAAGTCGATTGGAGCGGTTCTCTACAAGCCAACTACAGCTATCTGCTGCATGCACTGGCTTCTTTTGACGGCAGCTCGGCTGCAAATTCTTTAACTCTGGATTTCGGCACCGTTGCCCAAAACAGCAGCAGTCCATCGTTGTCATTTAGCCTGTTCAATCAAGCTAATGCCGACCGGATCGGTCTGGATTTGGATTCTGTGATCGGTAGCGGTGACACCAGCTCATTCAGCACTGACCTCTCAGCGGTTACCGGCTTAGCGCAAGGTTCAAGCCAAGCGTTTTTAGCCGGCTTGCTGACATCTGCAACCGGTGCCTTCAATGCCCAATACTTGCTTAACCTGTCTGATGCTGATTTAGGCGCGAGCAACACTCGGCAAAACTATCAACTGACATTGAATCTGGTCGGTAACGTAGCCGCAGTTCCAGTACCTGCCGCGGTATGGTCATTTTTGACTGGTTTGATGGGAATGCTGGCTTTGGTACGTCGTAAAAAGTCGGCATAGTCATGCTATGAACAGTTGCAGTATTTATTACTGCAACTGTTGTTTTGAATATTCAAAAAGGAAGGAAATATGAAAATAACAACTACCAACAAACCGCTGCTCACCAGCTTGATGATCAGCGCATTTTGCTTTGCAACCGTATCGGCGCATGCAACCACAACAACGTTGTTGGATGAAAATTTCGATGACGGCACCAATACCACCATTCAATCCCTTCTGTCATCAAATCCAGCTAGCCTGCCAGGCGGAACGACATGGTCGTCTACAACTAGCGCAAACTCAGTCAATTTACGGCTCGGTTCCGACTCCATCAATACCTATAACTCAGGAAATCCTCTACAACGTTTCGCTATATCTTCCGGTACCAACTTTTTCTTGCCGGCGACCGCCGCTAATAAATTCCTGGTGATGGGTGATGATAGCGGCCAATTAGCTGGTTCCCCAACTGCGGGAACTTTCGGGTTTGCGACGCCGTTTGCTCTGGCTGCCGGCACTACTGACATTACAGTCAGCTTCGACTGGGTCTTCAGCGCATTTCTATTGGGTTCCGGTGGCGATACCGACCAGTTTTCCGTAGGCATAACCGGTAATGGTTTCAATATAAATACACCATTGGTCAATAACAATTCTGTGCTCAATCAATCGATTGCGGTGAGCGGAAAAGCTTATGGCCCAACCAGTCTCAACATTGCAGTTGCCAGTCTGGGTGCGCCGGATGCCAATGGTAAATATTGGTTGAGCTTTGGTTATTTGGAGAATGCCAGCTCCCAGACCAACGGTGCGGTCGGCATCGACAACATCAAAATCACCGCCAATGTTGCACCTGTCCCGGTACCGGGTGCTGTTTGGTTATTGGGTAGCGGACTCGTTGGTTTGGTCGGTTTGCAAAGACGTAAACAAATCGCGTAGTCACGAAAAGTTAACTAGCCGGTCTCCTGCGAAGAGCGGGAGACCGCTGTGGCTATCATTACAAAAAGAATATAAAGGCAAAAATTATGAAATCAATCAAAGCCCTCATGTTGGTACTTGCTGTTGTTGCCCCAACCGTGCAAGCCAACTTAGTAACCAATGGTGGATTTGAACAGCCGGGTACGCTGGCTGCTGCGCCTGGTTATCAGTATTTACCGAACAATGACACCAGCGTCGCTGGCTGGACTTCCATTAGCGATGGCGTTGGTGAAGAATCTTATCTGATGAACAAAAATCGCACGAACAACTCATACCTCAACCGCGTTTATGAAGGCACCTATGGATTAGCCCTAAATACCGGCAATACCATTCAAGCCTCGGTCGCGTTAACTGCGGGCACGACCTACGATTTGTCTTTCATGGCTAAAGCTAACGTTACTGGCGCATCGCCGCTACAAGTCAGTATTGGCGGATTTACTACCTCGATTGCTAATACAACAACGTTTACTCCGTTTCTGTATCAATTTACCGCTGCCAGCACCGATCCTGCGGCGATATTGAAATTTTTAAATCCTTCAGCAAATGGCGGCAACCGAGTATGGGCCCTGGATGCTGTCAATCTCCAGCCTGTGCCTGTGCCTGCTGCGGTTTGGATGTTCCTGACCGGAATGATGGGGCTATTGGCTTCGGGACGGCGCAAGCAAAGCATCGCTTAAAGCTAAATGCAATTTGTAGGGCTGGACAATCAATCTCAGCCCTGCTTCATTCGAGAAATTTCATGAAAATTATAAAAATAATCATGCTGATATTGGCAGTTATGCTGCCTTTATCTTCAGCGGTTGCCGCCAATTTGCTTAGCAATGGCGGCTTTGAAAGTCCGGGAACGGTGACCACTTATAAATTTTTGAGCAACAACGACTCGACCAGTGTCACCGGATGGACGGCGATAGACGATGCCGTCGGCGAAAAGCCTTACTTAATGTATAAAAATCGCGTCGGTGGCAATTACACCAATCGCGTTGTCGAAGGTCTATATGCGGTAGCTATCAACCAAGGTTCCGGCATTAAAACCACGTTTCCTGTGACAGCTGGGGTGACTTACACCCTGTCGTTCCAGTCCCGCAAAGGCACAACCGCAGGTTATACACCGCTGGAAGTTTCCGTGGCCGGGTTTACGACTAGTTTTTCCACTGTAACCGGCAGTTTCCAACAGTTCACTTACACCTTTACGCCTGCGACTAGCAATCCGGCAGCTGCGTTGATATTTACCAATACTTCGCCCACGCCCGATTACAAAACGTATGATTTGGATACAGTAGTCGTTGAAGAGGGTAACGGCCCGCTGATCCCGCCCAACCCATTTATCGGCAATCCAGCTTCCAGCGGCGATCCAACGTTTACCACAACGCATTTTTCCGGCTCGCAAAACTGCGCAATGTGCCATAACGGCATTGTCGATAAAAACGGTGTTGATGTTTCTATTGTGACCGATTGGTCGTCTTCGATGATGGCTAATGCGACTCGCGATCCGTTCTGGCGTGCCAAGGTGCGTAGCGAAGTTACGCGTCACCCGGAGTTGGAGTCTGTCATTAATGACAAATGCACCAAGTGCCATGCGCCGATGGCAAATGCACAGGCCAAAAAAGACGGCACTATAGCGACTCAAACGATTTTCGACGGTGGCATTCTGGATGTCGGACATGCCAAGCACAATGCGGCGATGGACGGTGTCAGTTGTACGCTATGTCACCAAATCCCCAGTTCGCCGACCCTAGGTACTCTGGCCACCATGTCGGGCAACTATGCGATCAATGACAGCAAGACCATTTTCGGTCCGTTTGGCGCGCCGGGTGAAGCTGCGTTATTCACTATGCCGATGATAATGCACACCGGTTACACGCCAACCTACGGCGCTCACGTTAAGGAATCGAAGTTGTGCGCATCCTGTCATAACCTGAAAACGCCTTATGTCGATGAGTCCGGCAACGTGCTCAGCACCACACCGGAATCTGAGTTCCCTGAGCAAACGCCTTATATGGAGTGGGAGCAAAGTAGTTACGTTAGCCAAAAGAGTTGTCAAGGCTGTCACATGAGCCGTACCGACGGCGTAAAAATTTCCACCATGGGAATGTCTGGTCAACGCAACAATTTTGCTATCCATGACTTGGTCGGCGCCAATAAGTTGATGCTGGATATTTTGAGCAACAACAAAACGCAATTGGGCGTGTTGTCGAATAACTTTGCTGAAACCTTGAGTAAAACTGACGCAATGCTGAAAAGTGCAGCCGCAGTAACAGTGGTTGAACAACGTGCTACGCCGAATGCATTGGATTTTACCTTGCAAATCGCCAGCACCACGGGTCACAAACTGCCAACCAGTTATCCGTCACGCCGCGCTATTTTGCATGTCACGGTTACCAATAGCCTGAATCAGGTGGTGTTCGAGTCGGGTAAGGTGAATGCCAATGGCAGTATTAAAGATGTGGATGCCGATGAGCAAAACGGCGTATTTGAACCGCATTATGACCTGATTACTTCTGCAGATCAGGTGCAGGTTTATGAAGCTATCATGGGTAATAACCTCGGTGAGGTCACCTACACCCTGCTCCGCGGCAAGGAATATCTGAAGGATAACCGCATATTGCCGACCGGTTTTAACAAGGCGGCGGCTACTTCGGATGTGCGCGTGGTGGGTGACGCTTTGAATGACAGCAACTTTGTCGGCGGCAGCGACCAGATCAGTTACCGCTTAAGTTTACCGACAGGAACCTATACGGTTAAAGCTGAGCTGGTTTACCAAACCCTGTCCCATGCTTTTGCTCAGGATTTGTTTACCGACACGGTAACGCCGGAAGTGGTGGATTTTAAGACCATGTTCGATAACTCCACACAAAAATCCACTGTCATTGCCGGGGTTGAGTTTGCAGGAAACGTCATAGACATCGACACGGATGGCGACGGTGTTGCTGATAATCTGGATAACTGCAAGTTGGTGGTTAATTCTAATCAGCGCAATACCGATAGTGATCGTTTTGGCAATATCTGCGATCCGGATTTTAACCAGAATAATATCGTCGACCCCGCCGATGTCTCCAGCCTTAAAGCAAAACTGGGGCAAGTCTCGGCGAATCATGATTTGAATGGTAACGGCATTGTCGATCCGGCCGATATGAGCATCTTGAAAACCTATCTGGGCAAAGCACCCGGTCCTTCGGGATTACCTCAGTAGCTGATGCTTAGGTGTTGCTGAACAGTAATAACCGGATAAAACGCCGAGCAAGTTCATTAACAACTTGTTCGGCGCTCAACCAAAATCAATTTTTAACCTTGGAGAAACCCATGACTAAATCACTTAAAAATTCCATTGCCGTTATTGGTACTTTGGCACTATTCGGCCTGACCGCTGCCTCTGCTCAAGCTTCTGTTGCGCTGACCAATACGGTCAGCTTTAGCCAGCCGATATTTGAGGTCAGCACCGGCGACAGTTTGACGGTTGAATTGACAGGCAACAACTTTACCTTAGGACCTGATGGTGCAGCATTTTCATTAGCCTGGGATCCTTCCGTACTGAGCTATGTGAACACCTCTATTACCAACCCATCCTGGGATTCTTCTTTCGTAAACGCTGATAGCGCAGCGTCCGGACTCATTGATTATGTATTCCTGGCCAAATCAACTGTCGGCGATGCCGGTGCTGATTTTGCATTAGCTTCTTTCACGTTTAATGTCATAGGTAATGCGGGGGATGTATCGTCACTGACCTTAAGTAATGACCCCTATAATGTCGGCTTTATTTCACCCGGCGCAGCGCCTATCAATGTCAACTACATCAACAGCCAAGTTGAGATAACGGCCGTTCCTGTACCTGCTGCAGCATGGTTGTTTGGTAGCGGTTTGATGGGCTTATTGGGTTCTATGCGCTTACGTAAAAGTATTGCAATATCGTAGACTCGATCGCCAATCGGTCTGGTGTATTCGAATTAAAGACGATTACTCAACAACATAAAGCCTCTTAATCCACCCCGGCACAGCCGGGGTTTTTTTTGGCGTTACTAAATTCGGGCATTTATCGGAATCGCTCCGTGGACTGGGGATTAGTCAAAGAGATTGGCAATAGGGACATCCCGCAAAATTAAGCTTCACAGATTTTTCCTCCAAGGCTTAAGATAAATCCTTATTGCTAGTACACTCGGGGGAAGCTCATGAAATGGTCAATATATCTTTTATCATTACTTTTGGTGGCTTGCTCAAACTTGCCGCCAGCCATAGATAATCCGCCATTAGCGGATATTTCTTATCCGCAGGCAGTTCAAGCAATCGGCAGTTATCAGTCAGCGCAGGTACGTTGGGGCGGGGTGATTATTGATGTGGAAAACGAACAGACCAGTAGTACCGTGCAAGTGCTGTCTTATCCACTTAATAATTACGGTCGGCCGCGTCTGAACAAGCCCTATGAAGGGCGTTTTATTATTAAAACTGCAGAATTTCTCGATCCAGCTGTATACACCAAAAATTCGGAAATCACGGTTGCCGGAATATTGAAGGGTGATGAAGCAAGATTGATCGGCAAAAAAGAATTACGTTTGCCGGTCGTGGCGTCCAGTGTCATTTATTTGTGGCCGGTGGAATCCAATAACGAATGCTATGGACCTGGCGCCTGGGGCGGCTTTGGCTATAGCCCGTATTTTGGTTACAGCCCATATTATTGGGGTGGCTATTATTATGGCGGACCCTATCGGCGTTGGCGTTGAGACTGGTTGATACGCGCGGGGCTTTGTTAAATTAGCAGCACTTTTTGATCAAACTGCCGTTTAAATCAGCTTGGTTTTACCGGCTGATTAGTAGCGGCACTTTGACCATTAGTATTTGCTGTAGCGGGTGCTGGTTTATGTTGCGAGGCTTTCTTTTTGGACTTAAATATTTTCTTGGTCTTTGCCGATACCGGCTGGCTGATGGCCCGCCCCATCTGTAAATTATTCCGACAGTCGGCAAATTCTGGATAACGTTCGCTAAAGTGTATCGCCGACACCGCCACCCTCGTCTCTTGCATATTCAGCAACGGAGCATCCCTGTGGTAAATAAATGTTGGGTATTGGCCTTGCAACAAGGCATCAATCATAGTTTCAGCAGCCGGTCCATAAACGGATAATCTGCCATAGGCGGCAAGGTCGGTTGATGAATCCGAAAAAACCTGATGATCAAAAGATGATGTCTGATCGTGCATCCACGGTGCGGGCATCGCTTTTAAGCTAGCCTGCATCACCAAAGGCTTGCGGCGTTGCTCTTGCACAGAAAACCGTAGTGGCTGCCCTGCCCGCTGTACAAATTCGGCAACACCATATTGAGGAATTGCTTGTCTTAAAAAGCAGGTGTTTTTCGTGCGATCAACTTGCCAATTGGCCTCCTGCATCGGTGCCTGATAATAATCAGCAAAGCTGTTGCTACTGAGCAGCATTAAAAGTGTGAAAATTTGAGCTTTCATTGTCGTCGCCAAAAAACTATAAACCT
>JAUYMX010000057.1 GCA_030699345.1 Methylococcaceae bacterium | reverse complement strand
GTTCGGCGGCGCCAACGGCATGATGGGCCCGCAATACGTCAATTTAAACACCGATGAAATGTTATTGATTATGTCTTGGATACGCGACATCTATAACGGTGATCCGAAAAAAGCCAAGTGGTTGAAATAAAACTAACGGTTGAAAACTATCAGGAGAACATCATGAAAAAAATACTCTTACTCAGTACCGGATTGGTTATAGCCGGGTTGTCACTCCAAGTCAGTGCTTACGACGGTACCAAATGTAAAGAACCGGGTGTGTGCTGGGAACCGAAACCCGGTTACCCGGATAAGGTTGCGGGCAGTAAATACGACCCCAAACACGATCCCAACGAGTTAAACAAACAATCGCAATCCATTAAAGAAATGGAAGAGCGCAATGAAAAACGCTGGCAGCATTTAAGCAAAACCGGCAAGTTTGTTTATGACGTGGATGAGATCAATTAAATGTAGGGTGGGCAATGTTTTTCTGCCCACCAATAACGTACACAAGGTGGGCAAAAAAACCTGCCCACCCTACTGATTAAAACTAATCCCCCTTCTACTCCGGCAGCTCTCATACAAGCCGCCGGAGCTTTTTTATGACAAAAATGATCACAGACGCACAACTTCCCGATTGGCGCGACAAAGCGCTCAAGTTTGAACAACAAATCAATCAAACCGTGCTGGGCTTGCAACCCGCGGTAAGAAATATTCTGATCGCGGTTTTTACTAGAGGCCATGTACTGCTGGAAGGCAATGTCGGCGTCGGTAAAACCACCTTGCTGAGAGCGATTGCTCAGGGCTTGGGCGGCGATTATCAACGCATTGAAGGCACCATCGACTTGATGCCTGCCGATCTTATTTATTACACCTACCTTAATAACGACGGCCGCCCCTGTGTTGATCCGGGGCCGCTACTTAAACAAGGCGACAGGCTCGCCACTTTTTTCTTTAATGAAATCAACCGTGCCCGGCCGCAAGTACACTCATTGCTGTTAAGAGCCATGGCCGAACGCAGCATCAATGCGTTTAACCGCGACTACCAGTTGCCGCATATCCAGGTATTCGCTGACCGTAACCGGGTGGAAAAAGAAGAAACTTTTGAATTACCCGCGGCCGCCAAAGACCGATTCATGATGGAAATCAACATCGATACCCCGAAAGAGCCGGGCATACTCGACGAGTTGATGTTTAACCCGCGCTTTCACGACACCGATCAATTGGTCTCCGGCATTGCCGCCGACACCATTCCTTACTACCAGCTCAATGAACTGGCAGACACCCTGCAACGCAGCGTACAAACGTCGCCCAAGTTACGGGCTTATGCGCTGGCGCTTTGGCAGGCAACGCAAGATCCCAATGCCTACGGCGTAAAGCTTGCCGATGTCGATATGACTACCTTGCTAAGCACCGGTGCCAGTCCGCGCGGCATGAGTTACTTAATTCGTGCTTCGAAAACACGAGCATGGTTACAAGGCCGCGATCATGTCTTACCCGAAGACATTCAAGCCTTGTTTCCGGTTTGCATGACGCACCGACTGTTTTTAAATCCGATCTATGCCTACCGCAAAGAACAACTATTGCCGGAATTGATTGAAGCAATTCTGCGGCAGGTGGCGGCGCCTTAGGTAGCTGCTTGGTGTTGTTCTAGTTCCCACGCGCTGCGTGGGAATTCATTATCTCCGCGCTGCGGTGGAGCAAGCGACGCAGCGCGTCGTGACGGCGTTCCCACGCAGCGCGTGGGAACGAGTCGAGTTTTACAGATTGAGGACTACTCCCGTATGCCGCGCCGAGCACCGGTGTATTTGTCGGGAATAGTCCGTAGGAGGGCGGAATGGATTCCGCCCGTTGCCAGAGGGGCATGGAAGCCCCTTCTGGCAACCCCCGGCAAATGCATCGGAGCGCAGGACGCAAGCGGCAACTGGGTGCCTTTTCTTTTGGGTACTTTTCTTTGGGCAAACAAAGAAAAGTACCTCGCCTTCGGGTGCGAGAACCCGATTAAATAAACTATCGCGCAGCGATTCACTTTAAAAACATACAGCCAACAAATGACCGAACCCCTGCAATACCGCTTGCCCTGGCAATCCACTGCCGTTTACCCCGGAGCTCATCCCGGCCGAATGGTGGGTGCCGGGCAGTTGTTTAATCGTCATGAGCCATTGATTGCCAGTCCCGATCCTCGACGTATCGACTTGCGTGCCAGTGTGCTCGATCCGTTCGGCGGCTACCGGGTACGGGTATTTCTGCAACAAAGCACCGTCAACGTTTATTTAATCGCCGATTTATCGGCCTCAATGGGTTCGGGTAACAAGCCGGGGATATTGCAGAAATTGTTGCTGGACTTGGCGGATGCTGTGGCGGGATACGGCGACAAACTTGGCTTTATCGGCTGTTCCGGACGGATTGAACCACGCTGGCGTTTAAATGCAGGCAGGCAACATCAAACCGTAATTCAGATCGCGCAGCAGCTGCAAACGCATCAATTTAATGGTCTGGCAACTGCGTTAAGCGAGGCTGCAGCTTATTTACCGGAACGCCGCTCTTTAGTGTTTTTATTCACAGACTGTCATTTTCCTATTACCCAACTGGAAACCCTGCTACGGACTTTACAAACTCACGATGTGGTGCCGCTGGTGCCTAGCGATTTACAACACTATTTGCGCTTGCCGGACTGGGGCATGGTTACATTCCACGACTTGGAGAACCGCGGGACTAGAACTTTGTTAATGCGTCCGGCCTTAAAACAAAAAATCATTGCTGCTCATCAGCAGCGCCAACGCGAACTTACGCATTGCTTTCGGGCCTTCGGTATGGAGCCGTTGTTTATCGAAGAGGCTTACAGCAGCCGGCAAATTAATCAATATTTCCGGCAGAGGGCAGCATGAGAAGTTGGTTATTTATTAAAGCGCTATTGCATACATACAAATGATTCATAAAAAGGTAGGTGCGAATTTATTCGCACAAAATACGCTGAACATGCGAATAAATTCGCACCTACAAATACTCAGTTTATTCATGTTAATGCTATTGGCTGGATGCTCAGGATCGGTCACCGAACCGGTAAGTTATTTTGCGGTGGAAACGCCGCGCCCGTTCGGCTACGTGATCGGTGATGAAATCGCCCAGCGCATTGTGATTGAAACGCGGCCAGGGATTACCTTGCAGACCGCAAGTCTGCCTGCGCGCGGCCAGATCAACCGTTGGCTGAACCTGACGCAAATTAATGTCGAACAGCAAGGCGAACAAACCGTTATCAATCTGCGCTATCAGATTTTTTATGCGCCGCTGGAAGTCAAAATGCTTAGCTTGCCGGGCTTTACATTGCAGTTTGCGCAGGGCGATAACGTCTTGAGTAAGGACGTGCCGGATTGGTCGTTTACCGTTGCGCCGTTACGGGAGTTGGCTGTGCGTAAAAATGAGCAGCATGAATACATGCGTCCGGATGTCAGGCCGCCGTTATTGTCCGACAGCGCCGCGCTAATGGGGTTATGGAGCAGCTGTTCGGTGAGCGTTTTGCTCGGTACGTATCTGGCTTATCTGTACGGCTACTTCCCGCAATCCCGGCGTAGGGTTTTTAAACAGGCTTTAAAACAGTTAGCAAAGTTGAGCGAAGGCGACATGGCGCAAGCACTAACGATTGCCCATAAGGCCTTTAACAAGCTGAATCGCCAGCCGCTTTTCCAGCATCAACTGACTGACTTTTATCGTCAACATTCTGAGTATCAGCGTATCAACAAGTCTTTAGAGTGGTTTTTTGATTATTCCTACCACTACTTTTTTTCGGGCAAACAGGCCGTAACACCGCAACATTTGGAAAAAATTCGCGAGCTGCTGGAGCAATGCCGCAAGATCGAGCGGGGGGCGTTATGAATTTGGCGGTTGAAACGCCGTGGCTATTGGCCGGATTGTTATTTGCGCTGCTGCCCTTGTTCAGCAGTGGCATGGCGGTTAATCCGAGTCCCTGGCTGGCGATATTGCCGCCGGATCCGCTGTCAACCTTTGCGACATGGACGTTGCGATTGCTGGCGATGCTGACCATGGCGGCATTGGTGCTGGGCTTGGCGGGACTTTATCGTAGCGAACAAAGCATCGAGCGCATCGGCCACGGCGCGCATATCGTGCTGTTACTGGATCGCAGCAGCAGTATGGATAACAGCTTTGCCGGACAGACGCCGGACGGTAAAAACGAATCGAAATCCGCCGCCGCCCGGCGCTTGTTGAGCGAGTTTGTCGATCAGCGCAAAAACGACTTGTTTGCGGTGGCGGCTTACAGCACTGCGCCATTATTCGTGATGCCGCTGACCGAAAACAAACAAGCAATACAAGCAGCCATTGCCGCTACATCGACCCCGGCGCTGGCGTATACCCATGTCAGCAAAGGCTTAAGCATGGCCTTGTCGTTTTTTGATCAACAACCGCTGACCGGTTCGCGCATTATTGTGCTGGTGTCCGACGGCGCGGCGGCGATCGACCGGGATAGCGAGCAAAAATTGCGGGTCTGGGTTAAGCAAAAGCAAGTCCGGTTGTACTGGCTGTTTTTGCGCACTGCCAACAGCCCCGGCATTCATTCGGTGGCCGAAGATCCCCGGGATGACAACGCGCAGGCGATGCCGGAGCGTTATCTACACCAGTTTTTTTCCAGCCTGGGTGTGCCATATCAAGCTTACGAGGCAGAAAGCCCGGATGCCTTGCAGCGTGCCATCGCAGACATCAATCATTTGGAAAACCTGCCACTGCATTATCTGGAACGCATTCCTAAACAGGATTTGTCTTATCAATGCTACGGTCTGGCAATGGGCTTGCTGGCCTTGCTGCTGACCGTTAAGTTTTTCGAGATCAGGGTATGAGTTTTAAAGCGATACAACACAGTCTAATTTGGGCCGCTTTAGCGATAAGCATCGGCGCATTGCTGTTTAACACCGGTGCGCTGCTGAGTGTTCATAGCGACAATGCGCTGATTGAACAATTGGTTGCGGGTCATGATGTCGATGTCAGCAAAGTCATCAGCGGCAAGCCGGAATTACGGCTGGCGCGGGCGCTGTATCTCAAGCAAAAGCATCGTTACGACGAAGCCTTGTCGACCTTGAGTTTGATAATGGAGCAGGGCGATCAAGCTTTCAGGGCCAAAGTGCGTTACAACCTGGGCAATCTCTACCTGGAACAAGCCATGAACCATGTCGAGACGATGAAAATGAACGAAGCTTTGCCGTTGGTCGATCTGGCCAAGCAAGCCTATCGGCAGGCGTTGGCGCTAAATAGTCAGGATTGGGACAGCAAATACAACCTGGAAGTGGCGATGCGCTTGTTGCCGGAAATGGACCGTATCAACAGCGGCAATGAAGACGATCCCAAAAAACAGGCCACGCAGTTGTGGACGACCGTGCCTGGATTTCCGAGGGGGTTGCCGTAATGAAGATCAAGAAAATATTAACTGACTACCGCAGCATTGCTTTGATATTGGCCTTGGCGGCAATGTCGGCATTGTTCATATTCCCCAGCCGCGAACAGAAAAGCCCGGTGTACAACCTGACGTTTATCGTCGACATCACCCGTAGTATGAATGCCACCGATTATCTGCAGGATGATCAGGCCGTGAGCCGCCTGGAAACGGTTAAACAAAACTTGCGCCAGCTTTTAAGCAAATTGCCTTGCCAGTCCAAAGTCGGCTTGGGTCTTTTTACCGAAAGGCGTTCGACTTTACTGTTTGAGCCACTGGAAGTGTGTTCAGCTTTTGGCGAAATCGATAGCGCCATTAATGCCATTGATTGGCGCATGGCCTGGGCGGCGGACAGCAATATCAGCAAAGGCCTGTTCAGTTCGCTGGAGATGCTGCAGAAAAATAACAGCGCGATTATTTTTATTACCGACGGACAGGAAGCCCCGCCTATCAACCCCAAATACCAGCCTGACTTTTCGACGGTTGTCGGTAAAGTGAAAGGCATGATCGTCGGCACAGGCGGCCTGCAAGCGGTGCCTATTCCCAAGTTTGACGCCGACGGCAAGCAAAGCGGTTTTTATACGGCCGAGGATGTGCCGCATCGGACGTCATTCGGTGAATCCAATCTTGATCCCGCCTCGATTGAAGGCTACAACGCCCGTAATGCACCGTTCGGCAGTGCTGCGACCAGCGGTAGCGAGCATTTAACCGCATTGCAGGAACCCTATCTACAACAATTAGCCGCTCAGTCGGGCCTAGCTTACACGCGCTTGAGCGATACCGAAAATCTCTATCAAGCCCTGCAAAACGCCCAGCTTGCCAGGAGTCAGGTGTCCCAAGTGGATGTGCGCTGGCGCATGGCCTCATTGGCGTTACTGCTGCTGGCTGCTGTCTATTTGCCACTGTCATTTTTTGTAAATCGTCGCTTACCTTTGTCCCAATAATCCTTATGACCAAGTACTTACTTTCAGATCATTATTCGTTTATCGCTTATTCCGTGTTGTCCGTCATAGGCGTTGTTATTACCGCGACCTCGCCGGTTGCCAGCCATTATTACTGGCTGTTAATGGTGTTGCTGTTCGGCGCCTGCGCGGTTGCCAGGCGGTATTACCGGCTGGAAAACGACGTTGCCGAGCAAAAAGCGCAATCAATCAACACAACGCTGCATTGGCTGGGCGGTTTGGTCGCGGCAATTATCGTTAATGCTTTCCTGAGTTCCGGGCGTATTTTTGTTGAAGAAACCGGTTTGATAACGCTGTTGGTGCTGGCGTTGACGGTGTATTTAGATGGCTTTAAAAGCGGCTGGCGTAATATTGCCACTGGCGTTTTTCTGGCCTTGGTAGCCGTTAGCGCAGCTTATTTTGATAGCTATGTCTGGCAGTTAATTTTGCTGGCAAGCGCGTTTATTGCTTACAGTTTTTATAAAAAGGATTGATGGTATGAAAATGATTTTCTTGTTGCTGAGCCTTTTGCTATCAACAAATAGCCTAGCCGAAGAAAAAACCGTTATCCGCATCGGCGTTCAGTCGGGCGGTACGGTGGAGTGGGAGCTGCCGGTGTTGCAGGAGGCGTTAAGAGCCAAGCCAGCAGATTTTGAGCTGGAAATTAAGCACGTTGCCAATGTTGAAGCCGGTAAGGCTGCGTTACAGTCCGGGGCGGTGGATATTATTGTCTCCGACTGGATCTGGGTGTCCAGTTTGCGTGAAAAGGGTGCCGATTTTACCTTTTATCCCTATGCGGATACGTCCGGCGCGCTGGTGGTGCCTAGCGATAGCGGCATCCATTCATTGTCTGATCTAAAAGGTAAACGCTTAGGGATAGCAGGCGGCGAGCTGGATAAAAACTGGCTGTTACTGCAAGCATTGGCGAGTCAGCAGCAGGAGATTGATATTGATTCAACTGTTGAAAAAGTCTTTAGCACTCCGCCGCTGATTAACGAACAAATCAAACAAGGGCGTATCGATGCAGCTTTGACCTATTGGCATTTTGCCGCCCGGCTGGAGGCGGAAGGTTATCGAACCATCATTGACGGTCGCAGCATTTTACAAGGTTTGGGTATTCAGGAAGCGGTTGCCAATTTAGGTTATGTTTTCAAGCAAAGTTGGGCTGATCAACATAGTCAGTTGCTCAAGCAGTTTTTTGATGCCGGTAAACAAGCCCGACAAACCCTTTGCAGCTCCGATGCCGCTTGGCAAAAAATAAGACCGCTGACCAAAGTTGAGGACGATCTCAGCCAAAAGCATCTGCGGCAAAGCTATTGCGCCGGTAACATCGAACACTGGGGCGAGGCTGAGCAAAAAGCGGCGGAAAAGGTCTATGTGTTGCTGCACAAGCAAAGCAAACAGGCATTGACTGGCAAGTCGGAGCAGCTGCAAACAGGCACTTTTTGGAAATTTAATTAACTAACTGATGTTACGCAGAATGGCTTTTCTCCCGTTATTCCGCCCCGAGCATCGCAGCTCTTGTGCCCTGTGGGTATTTGGTGAAATAGGCCCGCAAGGGGAGCGGCAGGGAGGCCGCTCGTTTTTGCAGGGCCAGGGATGGCCCTTCGAAAACCCTCTCCAAAAGTGAGAAGCGCAGGACAAATCGGCAGGATAGCTGATTTGCATGCATCGCACCCGAAGGGCGAGGCACATGGAGGTGCCGAGTGAGCTTGGCGGAATCCGGGTCGCCTTTTCTTTGGATACTTTCTTTTCGCCTGCAGGGATGCAGGAGTTAGAGCAACGCAGGAGCGGTTGCCGAGGCGAAGCAAAAGAAAGTATCTCGCCTGTCGGTGCGAAAACCGGCATTAAAATAAACTGTCGCGATAGCGAAGCCAGTGATTCTTGAGTATCGATGAAGGTCATTTCTTTTGGTTTGCGTAACATCAGTTATTAATATCTCGCAAATTAAGGTAGATAACAAAGCATTTGATAGGCTATGCATTCATTAACCGGCGTAAAGCATTGGTCAGAACCTGCTCATATCATTGATGCTTAGACTGTCAGCAATTCCCCTAGCAACAAGTTCCTGCCTAAGTTAATATCCTCGCTGTTTAAGTTTCAATTACGCTGCAAATTGAGCAAGGCTAGCCGCATCATATTAATGATGTTATTAACTCCAAATTACGTCAGCGTTTAATTTGATATTGACGTACTGTCCTTTTTCACCTGCTAAATCAAAAAGTTAAATGAATAAACCCAAAAAAGTCGCAATTCTTACCGCGGGCGGTTTGGCGCCTTGCCTTAATTCAGCTATCGGTAGTCTCATCGAGCGTTACACAGAAATCGATCCCAGCATTGAAATCATCTGCTATCGCAGTGGTTACAAGGGCTTGTTGTTGGGCGATTTTTATACGGTGACACCGGCAATACGAGAAAAAGCCGGTTTTTTACACCGGTTTGGCGGCTCAGTGATTGGTAATAGCCGGGTAAAACTGACTAACGTTAAAGATTGCATCAAACGCGGTCTGGTTAAGGACGGTCAGGATCCGCAGCAAGTGGCGGCCGAGCAATTGATTAAAGACGGCGTCGATGTGTTGCACACTATTGGCGGGGACGATACTAATATTGCAGCGGCTGATTTAGCGGCGTATTTGGCAGCCAATAACTACGGGCTGACGGTGATCGGTTTGCCCAAAACCGTCGACAACGATGTGATTCCGGTTAAGCAAACATTGGGTGCTTGGACAGCCGCCGAGCAGGGCGCGCGCTATTTTCAAAATGTAGTGGCGGAAAATAATTCCAACCCGCGCATGTTGATTGTTCATGAGGTGATGGGCCGTAGTTGCGGCTGGTTGACAGCGGCCACGGCGCTTGAGTATCGCAAGTTACTGGAGAGCAACGAATGGCTGCCGGAGCTTGGATTGGACAAGGCGGCGTTTGATATTCATGGCGTGTTTATCCCGGAAATGGCAATTGATATTGCTGCTGAAGCCGAGCGTCTGCGGGCGGTGATGGATAACGTTGATTGCGTGAATATTTTTGTCTCTGAAGGTGCCGGTGTAGCAGAGATTGTGGCGCAAATGCAGGCGAAGGGCGAAGAAGTGCCGCGCGATGCGTTTGGGCACGTCAAACTGGATGCCGTCAATCCCGGCAAGTGGTTCGGTGAGCAGTTTGCGCAAATGATTGGCGCAGAAAAAACCTTGGTACAAAAATCCGGCTATTTCGCCAGAGCGGCGGCGGCGAATGATCAGGATATTCGTTTGATTAAGTCCTGTGCTGATTTAGCTGTGGAATGTGCGTTGCGCGGAGAGTCCGGATTGATCGGCCATGACGAAGAACGCGGCGACGTGTTACGGGCGATTGAATTTCCTCGAATTAAAGGCGGTAAGCCGTTTGATGTTGATGTCAGATGGTTTGAGGAATTATTGGCTGACATCGGGCAAGTTAAGGGGGGTAGGGTTGATACAAGTCATTAATTAATAATGACGATAAAGCATATTTAATTTTTAGGAGGAGGGAAGTGATGGCTGATAACAATAATGAAAAACAAAAAATAGTCATTGTCGGCGGTGGAGCAGGAGGCTTGGAGCTGGCGATAAGTTTGGGTAATAAATTAGCGAATAAAGGCTTGGCGGAAGTCACCTTGCTGGACGCCTCGTCGACACATATTTGGAAGCCGTTGTTGCACGAGGTGGCGGCGGGTACCCTGGATGAGGCTGAAGAAATAGAATATCTGGCGATGGCGCATCGCAATCATTTCCGCTTCCGCTTGGGCAAAATGGAAGGCCTGAACAGGCAGGCTAAAGAAATTTTTGTCAGCCCCACCGTGAATGATCAAGGCGAAGTGCTGATTCCTAAACGTACTTTCAGTTACGACACCTTAGTTATATCGGTAGGTAGCGTCAGCAATACTTTTGGCATTAAAGGCGTCGATGAGCATTGCATGTTTCTGGATACCACCTCGCAGGCGTTTAAGTTTCAAAAGCAATTGGTGGAGTCTTACATTAAGACTCATGTCGGCGTTGATGCGACAAGAGACAAGCCTTTGTCTATCGCAATTGTCGGGGCGGGAGCTACCGGGGTTGAGTTATCTGCACAATTACATGAAGTGACCGACCTGTTGGCGGTGTTCGGCCTGGAAGGCTCCAGCAAAGTTAAAATCACTATTATCGAAGCCGCCACGCAATTGTTGCCCGCTTTGCCGCCGCGTTTGGCAATCGCTACCCAGCAGCAGCTTATTAAGTTGGGTATTGATCTTAAGCTGGGTCGACGTGTGACTGAAGTGACCAAAGAAGGCATTTTGACTAATGGCGACGAAATGATCGAAGCCGATCTTAAAGTCTGGGCGGCTGGCATTAAAGCGCCGGATTGGTTGAAAGAGCTGGACGGCTTAGAAACCAACCACCTTAATCAATTGGTCGTCGATAACACCTTGAAAACCAGTGACGACGACATATTCGCGTTGGGTGACTGCGCAGCCTGTGCGTGGAC
>JAUYMX010000050.1 GCA_030699345.1 Methylococcaceae bacterium | reverse complement strand
GATGTATTTTTTATGGGCGCCTAGTACTTTTAATTTACGAACTCCCAAATCAGCCAGGATTCTTGCCCCAGTACCGGTAGTACGCCAATCTACCGCTGATGATTGCGGGATAACGCAGCCATTATCTTCCAGCTGATAACGGTGAATGAGTTCAGCCAGCGACTTATTGTCTTCACTCTGCCGAATTATCACTAAAATGCCCCGGCCGGTTTCAGCTATTTTTTCCATGGCTTGGCGGATAGACACGTTACTGTCACTTCGGTTAGAAGCTAATACCTCATCAAGCAAATTACGCGCATGAACTCTAACCAAAACAGGTTCATCACCGGCCACCTGCCCCATCACCAAAGCCAGGTGTACGTTGTTGTCATTGCGATCTTGATAGGCATACAGCCTAAAATCACCAAACTCAGTCGGATAGGCGCATTCGCTGATGCGTTCCAAGGTGTTTTCATGCTGAATGCGATAGTGAATCAAATCAGCAATGGTGCCGATTTTAAGATTGTGCTGTTCAGCAAAAACTTCCAAATCAGGTCGTCTGGCCATGCTGCCGTCTTCATTAAGAATTTCGACAATAACCGCCGCAGGTTCGCTACCCGCTAAGCGGGCCAAATCACAACCGGCTTCGGTGTGACCGGCGCGATTGAGCACTCCGCCCGATTGCGCCATTAACGGAAAAATATGCCCCGGCTGCACTAAATCTTCCGGGACAGCAAAGGGTGCTACCGCCGATAAAACGGTACGAGCTCGATCTGCTGCGGAAATGCCGGTAGTCACGCCACTGGCAGCCTCAATCGATACCGTAAAATTGGTGGAATGGGAGGATTTATTTTCGTTGACCATTAGCGGCAAACGTAATTGCTGGCAACGCTCGCTGGTCAATGTCAGGCAAATTAAACCACGCCCGTAGCGCGCCATAAAATTGATGTCTTCGGGGCGAGTAAAAGCCGCAGCCATTACCAAGTCGCCTTCATTCTCACGGTCTTCATCGTCCATGATGATGACCATCT
>JAUYMX010000046.1 GCA_030699345.1 Methylococcaceae bacterium | reverse complement strand
TAATGGTTTTTGCAGTGCTAATGTCGGTAATCTTATAAGCATAAGACAAACCTTTTTCATCGTACTTTTTCAATTCTTCAGTGATGGTACCGCCGTCTTTTAGTGTTAACACGCGGGTCGCGCCTTTAGTGTTGCCACCATTTACAGTTACACTTTTAACTGCCGGTAGCCAAGACAAATCACCAAAATCTTTAATAATGGACCATACTTTTTCAGCCGGTGCATTGATGGTAATTTCCTCATCTGTTTTTTGACGAACAGGACCGTGAGCATTAACTAAACCACTAAACAAAAATAGTGCCGCCGATCCAGCCAAAATAACTTTCTTCATAGTAACCTCTTAAATTATTAACATAAAAACCAAACCCGAATCATATGATAACGGCATGCAACCTGCTCCGCAATAAGCCTGGCAATGGCTATTAACGCCAAGAAAAAACCTTGGAATTGCTTGGTCTAAAATTTACCTGCTTTTCGCTTCCGCTTGTTGCGATAATAAGCCCACATTAATTATTAAGGATACTGTTTCGCATGTGGTTTAAAAACTTAAGTATTTTTCGTCTTACCGAAGAGTTCGCTCTAACTCCAGTCGAATTGGAAGAAAAGCTCGGTCAAATCGCTTTCCGTCCTTGTGGTCAGCATGAAGAAGCCACTTTCGGTTGGACTGCGCCTTTAGGCAAAACATCACAACAGCTGGTACACGCAGCCAACGGTTTTATGATGATTTGCGTAAAAAAAGAGGAAAAAGTCCTGCCAGCAGCGGTAGTCAATGAAATGCTTCAGGAAAAAATTCTGGAAGCCGAAGATCAACAAGGCCGGAAATTAGCTAAAAAAGAACGTGCCGCAATTAAAGATGAATTGATCTTTGAGCTATTGCCCAGGGCTTTTACCTTTTCCAACAAAACCTATGCTTACATTGACCCTAAAGGCGGCTGGATAGTCGTTGATGCCGCATCAGCAAAAAAAGCTGAAGATTTACTCAGCCTGCTGCGTAAGTGCTTAGGCTCATTACCTGCAGTTCCGCTTAATACTGTCGATAAACCAGTAGCCATCATGACCGATTGGTTGATCAATAACCAACCGCCTGCGGACATCACTATCGAAGATGAATGTGAACTGCGCTCGCCGGAAGAAGAAGGCGGTATTATTCGTTGCAAACGCCACGATCTGTCGTTGCCGGAAATCAAAAATCATCTGGATACCGGCAAAGAAGTGATTAAATTGGCGGTCAGCTGGGCTGATCGTCTAGCGTTTATCATTGATGAAAATCTGGCCGTAAAACGCTTGAAATTTCTGGATTTAATACAAGAACAAGTCACCGACACTGAAACTTCAAGTGAAGCCGAACAATTTGATGTGGATTTTTCCATCATGTCACTAGAATTGGCTAACTTCCTGCCACGGCTCTTGGAATTGTTTGGTGGCGAAAATAAAGCCTGATAGAGTCTAATTTCTTAAACATGCCGGAATGCGCACACTAATCCGGCATGTTAATGCTCTCTAAGGCATTACCCATCCAAAATACAATATGGATAAGATCGGCGTTATATGAAATCAATAGCATCCAAACTTAATGTACTGACTATTTTTTTAATAACGCTTACCACATTGGCGACTGGTGGCTACCTCATTTGGCGGCAGCAAGTTAATGTGCGTAGCGACTTTGATATATTGCTGGTTGTTCTGGTGATTATTTTGGCAGGTATTGTATTAGCGCTGTGGCAAACCCGACGAATCCTGCTCCCCATCAAACAATTAACAGCGGCAACACAAGCTGTTTCCCGAGGCGATTTTAGTAACCCTCTGCCCTATTCTTCAGAAGATGAGTTTGCTGAAATAGCCGCTGCGATTAACGACATGTCCCAAGAATTGGCGCGCTATCGCCATGACGCTGCCAATCAACGTGAAACGTTAGAAGAGCAAGTTGCGCAGCGTACAAGTGAACTGGAACATAAAACCGATGAGGCATATCAACTTGTTGATGAAGCACAAGCAGCCAGTCGCGCTAAAAGTGAGTTTTTAGCCACCATCAGTCATGAAATCATTACGCCAATCAATGGCGTAATGGGTATGACAGAGTTGTTAATTAATACCGAGTTATCCAGCCGCCAAAAACACTTGGCGGAAACCATTTTTCGAGCCGTCGAATCATTACGCAGCGTTATTAGCAATATTACGGATTTGTCCCAAATCGAGAACGGCAAGGTTCAATTAAGTATTGATGATTTCGATTTGCGGGCATTGCTGGACGACACCGCTCAAATAATACCCAGCCAACCGCAAATTGCTGCGGCACTTGTTAAGGATGAAAGCCCTGAATCCAAAGGCACTATCCTTATCGCCGAAGATCAACCCATTAACCAAGAAGTTGGCAAATACATGCTTGGCGCACTGGGGTATCAGGTCGATTGTGCCAATAATGGCCTGGAAGCCGTCAACGCCACTGCAAAAAAGCACTACGACCTTATTTTAATGGATTGCCACATGCCGGAAATGGATGGATTTACCGCAACCGAGACTATCCGCAAACGAGAATTAGCCGAATTTTGGCAACGTAGAATTCCAATCATTGCATTAACCGCTGATGCACAAACAGGCATTGTTGAACAATGCTTAGATGCCGGCATGGATGGATACCTAGGCAAGCCTTTTAATAGCAATCAATTGCAGGAGGTCGTGAGCAAATGGCTGTTAGACAAGCGGCATCAAACCGGACCAGAAGTCACTACTAATGCGGCCGATGTTTACCAGCAAGGCCAGCCCCCCAACATCACCGAGCGTCGCAGTATCGTTTTAAAGGCTGAGGCACTAGAAAACTTAAGGCAAATTACGACCACTGCCGGAGAAACTTTACTCAATAATGCGATTAGAATGTTTCTGCATTCTGCACCCGAAGCTGTACAGGCATTGCGCAATGCTTTCGCCATTCAAGACACCGCCGTATTAAGAAAAACCGCGCATAGTTTTAAATCAGTGTGTGCCAATTTGGGGGCTCAAGCATTAGCTGACGCCTGCGCCTCGATTGAAAGTATCGCCAAGCAAGGCAAGTTAACGGGCGTAGCAGAGTTGTTGTTGTCGATGGAAGTTAATCTGCCTAAAGTCATCAATGCCCTGACAAAAGAATTCGATAGTGCGGCGCTTGATAATCCACCGCCTCCTAAGCGGCAAGATCAGCCTAAGCTAGCCAGTAAACGTATTTTACTGGTTGATGATGACAGTAACTTTCGTTTAATCACCAGCGTTGCCTTAAATGCCTCGGGATTTTTAGTCGACGAGGCCGTCAGCGGAAGCCAAGCGCTGGAAAAGATCGCCAGACAGGTTCCCGATTTAGTGCTGCTTGACGCCGTCATGGATGGGCTCGATGGTTTTGAAACCTGCCGCTTATTGCGTAATGCACAAAACATGGCTGATGTGCCGATTATTATGGCAACGGGCTTAGAAGATCTTGATTCCATCAACCGTGCGTTCGATGCCGGCGCCAATGATTTCGTCATAAAACCTTTAAATTATCCAATCTTGGCTCATCGGTTAGGGTTTAATTTAAGAGACAGCCACAACATAGCGGAGCTTAGGAGCAAGAAATTTCAATTAAGTGCCGCTCAGCGCATTGCGCGCTTGGGCTATTGGACTTGGGATGTCACCCTTAACCAATTTCAAATCTCCGAGCATTTGGCGGAATTGTGCGGCATTGATTTATCCTCTTTTAATAAAACCTTAGAAGGATTTATTGCGCTGATTCATCCTGATGATCAAGGCTTCGTTAAAAACGTTATTACAGCGGCACGCAATAAGGCCACCATTCAACATACTGAATACCGCTTACAGGTTAGCCATTCCGAGCCAATTATTGTTCACCAGGAAATCGAAGCAATTACCGAAAACCAGCATTCCATTATTACCGGCACGGTTCAGGATATTACGCACAAAAAACAAACGGAATTGCAGATACACCGCTTAGCCTATTTTGACAATCTCACCGGCTTGGCAAGTAGAGCTTATTACCATGAGCGCATTGACGATTTCATTAACACAGCTAATCGTCGTAATGAGCAATTTGCATTTTTATTTCTCGATCTGGATGGTTTTAAAGATATTAATGACAGCTTTGGCCATGATGTCGGCGATCATTTTCTGCAAGCCATTGCCGAACGTCTAAAAGATGTCGTTAGAGACATTGATTTCGCGGCCAGGTTAGGGGGGGATGAGTTCTGTATTATTTTGAATAATATCGCTGATAATGAAGGCATTGCTGAAGTCGCGGACCGTTGTTTACGGCAGGTTAATCAACCATTGCAGTTGGATCAATATCAACTGAAACCTCGTGTAAGTATTGGTATTGCAATTTATCCCAAGGATGGGACGAATGAAATTGATTTAATGAAAGCCGCGGACGCCGCTATGTATGCTGCTAAACAAGCAGGTAAACAGCGCTATATGTTTTATTCTGATGACATGGCTAGCCAGGCCATCACTCGCTTAGAAAAAGAACAAACGTTAAGGGAGGCGTTTGATCAGGATCAGTTTGTGCTGCATTATCAACCGCAAATATCCATGCAGACCGGCAAAATGATTGGCATGGAAGCATTGATCCGCTGGCAACATCCTGAAAAAGGCTTAATTCCACCGCTTGAATTTATTCCGCTGGCCGATCAATTGGGCTTAATTACAGAGCTGGGTAATTGGGTATTGCACACGGCCTGCAGGCAAATAGTGCAATGGCACCAAGCCGGGTTACCCTATTTACGAGTCTCCGTGAATATTGCCCCGGCGCATTTTCAAAATCCCGAGCTGTTCAATACTGTCGAAGACTTACTGCAACAAACCGGGATACCGCCTGAATGTCTTGAGCTGGAAATTACCGAAAGCGCAATACAAACCGTCGGTTCTTTAAATGTCTTTAAGCAGTTAAGGGACATAGGTGTAAAAATTGCCATTGATGATTTCGGTACCGGCTATTCTTGTCTCGCTTCGTTAAAACAATTGCCTTTGGATTGCTTAAAAATTGACAAGGTGTTTGTCGATGATGTCTTAAGCAATCCGCATACGGCGTTACTTTTGGGTACCATCATCGGTTTAGCTAACGCGCTGGATTATACGTTGGTGGCCGAGGGCGTTGAAACCAAAGAGCAAGCGTTGATTATGCATGGTTTAGGTTGTCACATTATTCAAGGCTATTTATTCAGTCGTCCGGTAGCCAGTGATCAAATCCCTGCATTGTTCAATGTTGATTTCACGCTACCAAAAAATAATGCCTAACTTTCCCAATTAGCCGATGCAAGACATTACTACTGAAGTCGTTCTGCCGCAGTTTCTCAAACGATTTGACGGACAAATTCACTTATCGCCACCAGCGATGAACATTCATGTATTGATGAAAGCGCTGGCCGATGACGACATGGGGCAACGGGAATTAGCGGCAGTATTGCATCATTACCCCGTTATCACCGCCCGACTGATTGCATTATCCAACTCTGTCTGGGCCTGTCCTGCTACTCCGATTAGCAATATCGAAACGGCCTGTGTCAGATTAGGTACCGCAGTTGTTAAGGGCGTTAGTATTGCGATTGCTGTTGCGGCTTCTTTTAACGCCGCACGTTGCCCGGCATTTGACCCAATCCGTTTTTGGACGACCAGTATGCTGGTGTCGGAAGGCGCCGGATTGCTGGCCGCAAAATTATCGAACAAAGTGATTTATTGCCAAGATTTTCAATATACCGCGCAAACGGCCGGCATCCTTCACAACTTAGGCTTATTGTGGCTAGCCGACAATTTGGCAACAGATACCTCCGAAGCATTGCAATTAGCCGCCACAGATCCGTTGTTAAGCGTCAACCAAGCGTTAATGCAACAAATGGGTATCGATTATTGTTTGATAGGTGCTTGGATAGGTAAACAATGGCATATGCCTGACGAATTAGTTACCGTGATGCAGCAGCATCGTGAAAATCATAATCAAGATGCATCCCCATTAGTCATGCTGGTTGGTGCCGCAGCGAGAATGATGTCCTTAATATTCCATGAAGTTGAAGAAATGGGGCATAATCAAGATCTGCACAATTTAGGCATAGATGTTGATTGGCAACGCCACGTTTTTAAGCAACTCACTAATAAATTTGATTCAACTCGAGAGCTGTCTAAGACGTTGTTTTTATAAAACTTGTGTGTTTTAAATTATGCAGTTTTCTAATAAAAAACAAGCGAGGTGAGTTATGTCATTATCAAAAAAATTAGCGGCAGAATTTATTGGAACATCTTGGCTGGTGCTGGGCGGGTGCGGAAGCGCCGTGCTTGCTGCGGCTTTTCCTGACGTCGGCATTGGTTTTTTGGGCGTTTCGTTAGCCTTTGGTCTTACGGTATTAACCATGGCATTCGCTATTGGGCATATATCGGGTTGCCATTTAAATCCGGCGGTATCTTTAGGGCTTTGGGCCGGTGGCAGATTTTCAGCGACAGAACTTGGCTACTACATCCTGGCACAAGTTGCGGGTGGAATTCTTGGGGCAGGTATTTTGTATTTAATCGCAACCGGCAAAGCTGGTTTTGAAATTGGTGGATTTGCCTCAAATGGTTATGGTGAACATTCACCTGGTGGTTACAGCTTGGCGGCAGCATTAACGACAGAAGTGGTCTTGACGTTTATGTTTCTTATCATCATTTTGGGGGCAACCGATAAGCGCGCTCCACAAGGACTTGCACCTATCGCCATTGGTTTAGGATTGACGCTGATCCATTTGATTAGCATCCCTGTTACCAACACCTCTGTTAATCCCGCAAGAAGTACTGCCGTTGCCATATTTGCTGGCGATTGGGCATTATCGCAATTATGGCTGTTTTGGGTTGCACCGATTGTCGGCGCCATCATTGCTGGATTTGTTTATCGTTGGTTTGAAGCTGAGGATGTCGAGTAACTAAGCGGCGAATATGGAAACTGTAAAGCGGAAGGTCTTGTGTTCCGCTTTACAGTCTGAATAGTTTAACTATTGCACTAATAAAAGCCTTTTTGACGCATTTCGGCCTCAAAAAGTTGTAAGTATTTTGTTTCCGGATGACGCCGAACGGCATCTTCCAATTGCTCTATATCAGCTCCGTCAACGTCGGCGGCAAATAAAATCATTAACCCGCCATCGTTAGAATCAATAATCACCTCCTGTAGTTGTTCAATTGACCCGCCGCGCTCAGCTTTAATCAATGAGAATTCATAAGCAATACGTGGCTGATTGGCTTTGATAATGATTGCTTCAAGCAACTCCAAATCGGCTTCCGGCAGATCATGGGCAAACCGATAAGCCAACTCGGCATCGCCCAAGGCAACCACTTGTTGTTGCAGTTGTTCGTTGAAGCCCTGCGTACTGATTCTTTTTAATAATTCAACAGCTGTCATGGCTTGCCCTCCGCTCAGGCACTTTCAGCAGTTTCTTGCCTTGCCAGCAGGCGTTCGGACATCTGGGCTGCAAAAAGTCTTATACATTCATAAGCTTCCGGCAATGTTTGCAGCAAAGTTGCCATGAGCAGTTCATCGGTGGGTTCTTTACCGCCCAGTTGCAACTGTGACTTCAACTGATCAATGTTTTTCAGGACGGATAAATCGCCTTCAACCAAGGCAACAATAATATCGACGCTGTTACTGACTACATCCGATGCTTGATTAGTTTCCTTGGCAATAATGCCGCTTCTCCAAAAGGCCAGTCGTAAACGCAAGCCTTGTAAAAATCCAGCGCTCCAATACCAAAGCTGATCAAAGCCAGCGTCATCAAGAGCGCTGAAGTCATAGGGAAATTTAAGTTCGTTTTTGAGTAAGGCTTTATTGCTGGCTTTAACAACGGCGGTAACGGCTTTTTTTAAGTCTTTTGATTGTTTACCCGTCAACTCTGGGCGTTCACCGAAAAATAACTCGGCCATCCAGTCAGCCGGATCAATGATGGCAGGAGTAATGGCTAACGCATAAAAGAAACCGCTGAGTCCGTCTTGATTGAGATGCTCATCTGTTGGCACGCAGTTACTGAGTTCGACGTCCAGTTTATGGAGTAATTTTTTATCTATCATGGCGTAAGCTCTTGGAAAAATTTATGAATTTAAGGATGCTGGTAACGGCTTTACGTGTTCAGGGTATCCATTAAATCAATCATAAATTCCATGTCTTCATCTTCAATGCTTACCCAAACGTCAAAGCTAAGGTTTTTTAACACATCTCTTCCCTTCTCGTCGACATTCATCGCTAATAAAGTTTCTCTTAATTCATCACGCCGGTGTGCTAATCGCGGTCCAACTAGCAATGCATGCTGAATAACGCCAATTTGGCTTTGCACTAAGATTTTTAGCTGTTTTTTAATAATGTTGGATAAATCGTCATAGGCTTCGGCCAAAAAGATACCGACATCGGCGTCTCCGCGCAGTAATTGCTTGGCGACTAAAACATAACTGACACAGACTTTTATTTGAACATTGTCGGCAGTCAAATCGGCCGGTTCAAGCATGATCATACCCATTAATCTGACATCGGGGTCTTCCGTAACAGCGACACGACTGCCCGGTGATAATTCGGTGACATCGCTAATGGCGCTTGCTTCATTGACGGCAATAATAGCTTCATCGGACATACCTTGTGCCTTAACCAAAGGCAGAAAGCCTTTTTCCCGTACCAGCATCGCAGCATCAAAAGGGTTGGCGTAAATCAGATCAATTTTATCGTTATGTATCGCATCGTGTTGGGCTTGAAAGCTGTTGTAGAGCTCCAGATGAATGGCTTCGCCGATTTGTTTTTGCAGCCAGGTATTAAAAATGTACCAGCCAGAAATGTGATCAGGGCTGAAATCGGGACTAACGGTCAAAATATATGGCATATGTATCTCCGGGCTCAGATATAGCGATCAAAATAGGGTCGGATAAAGTTTGCTGCACTCTTCTACTTTGGTGCGCGAAGGTTTGCGGCGTACCGAGGTATAGCCCACTACCTGACCATTTCTTACATTCTGAATCACCGTCGCTTTAACCCAATAATAACCACCGTCTTTACGTAAATTTTTAACATAGCCTTGCCATTTTTCGCCCCTGTTGACGGTGTCCCATAAATCATTAAAAGCAACAGGCGGCATGTCGGGGTGTCTTAAAATCGAATGTGGCGCATTGAGTAATTCCTCTTCGGTA
>JAUYMX010000033.1 GCA_030699345.1 Methylococcaceae bacterium | reverse complement strand
AGAAGGTGAAGGTTCTCGAGATAACACTTTTGTAAAGCTTGATGACGTTAACCTGAAAACCGTGATCGATATAAATGCCAGAAACACCTTAACCTTGCGTGGTGATTACTATCAGGAAAACTCCCAATCCACGTTTGGTATTACTGAAGCGGAATTGCGCAATTTCGGCTATCGCTACAATCCGTTTAAAAACGATGAATTTTATACCGAGCGCTTTAGCACTTCCGCCACGCATGAATTCCGTTTTAATGATGATGTGAAATTGTCTGCCAATTTTTACTGGTCGAAATTTGATAGAGATTTTTGGCGGCAAGAAAATCAGCAACCCACAGATAATCAGTGCGGCAACGCATTTCGTGAGGCTCGTTTAGCGGGGCAGGCTGTAAATGTAGACAATTGTAATTTTACCCGCGGACGATTGCGTCATTACAATGCTTGGGGCGTAGAGCCTCGCTTACATGCCAATCACAACTGGTTCGGTGTGGCCAGTGAATTGGATGCCGGCGTACGAATGCACTACGAAAATTCAGCCAGGACTACCGTTGATGGCAATACGTCAACGGCGCGTGACGGGGTGACAATTGAAAATAATGACCGCTTTGCCGATGCCTATTCCGGATTTATGCAAAATCGCTTTATTTTGGGAGATTGGACCGTTACCCCCGGAATACGCGTAGAGTCGGTCAGCTATCAACGCAAAAACAACCCTTACCAAGGCAATCCTGCTCTGCCAACGCCTGTCGCCGGAAATACCAAAAGTTCGGTAGGGGAAAGTGATTTGATCGAAGCCCTACCGTCTTTTGCCTTGACTTATCAACCCATAAAACAAGCCACTTTGTTTTTTAATATGCATCGTGGCTTTGCTCCCCCGCGTGTCGAGGACAGTGTTTATGCCGACGGTACCAGTGTTGAAATCGCTGCTGAAAAAAGCTGGAATTATGAAGCCGGCGTTCGTAGTCAGCCAGTAAAAGGCGTGAAAACCGACCTCACGCTATTTCATAATGATTTCGATAGCCTAACCGCGGTAGGCACTGTGGGAGGTAACGACACTGGGGTTGCTCAAGGTCAGGCCCTGTTTCAGGGCATTGAGTTCTTGAACCGCATTGATACTGCTGACTTGTTCAATTGGACGCATAATCCTTACCTACAGATTGCCTACACTTGGGTGCCTACTGCAGAAACAACTTCGCCATTTCATTGTTTGCCGCTCTCCAACGGCAATTTTCCTGCAAACTGTCCAGGTGGAAATGTGTTGGGATCAAAAGCAGGCAACCGTTCGCCCTATGCACCGGAACATTTAGTGACTGCCACCGTGGGTTATTCTCATCCCAGCGGCTTTGATGCGCATTTGGAAACAGTGTTTGTAGCTGAACAATTTGGCGATTTTAGGAATTTGGAATCAGCGACTGATTTTTATGCACCGACTAGCAATGAGGCGCGTTCTGGTCAATTCGGTATGATCAATAGCTATACCATCGTCAATTTCGCCAGTACTTACAAAGTTTATAAAGGCTTAGATCTTTATGTGTCGGTAAAAAACATCTTTGATGATCGCTATATCGTCGATCGTGTCCGTGGCATATTGCCAGGCTCGCCTAGGCTGGTGCAGGCTGGATTCAAATACGAGTTTTAGTGATTGAGTAAAAAACAAAGGGCAAGGAGACTGGTTTCTCCTTGCCCTTTTTTATTGCCGTAATTTCAGATAACTATCGAGGTAACGTGAACGCCTGATTGGCAAATGGGTTAAACATGGGCCGTGTCACCAGATTAAATTCAAATTCGCTGGTCCGGTGGCAGCTATTACAGCCATCGGTGAGCTCATCGTAGTGCTTGGTGAAAGCCACAATATCCTGCTTTTTAATGGCCTCATCCAGTTTTTCCAGCGGTTTGCTCATGGTGGATGCGATCAGCTGCGGAATAGGCACGGGCACATGTTTGTGAGTTGGATGATATTTTTCAGCATCTTCAAAGCCTTCATGCAGTTCGTCTAATTCGTAGGCGGCCAGCGCCCAGTTCTGTGCCTGACCTGCAAACCACAGTTTAGAATGACGAGTTGCAGTAGCCCCCATGATGTCACCCAAACCA
>JAUYMX010000007.1 GCA_030699345.1 Methylococcaceae bacterium | reverse complement strand
TACCGATGCTCTTAGGAGGTATCTTTGACTTTGACGTTAAAAATGAACGACTAGTCGAAGTATTAAGAGAACTGGAAAACCCCAAAATCTGGGATAACCCTGAGCAAGCACAAGCATTAGGCCAAGAACGCGGGCAATTGGAAGTCGTAGTCAACACGATTAACGAATTGGATCGTGGCTTAACCGATGCCGAAGAATTGTTACTGATGGCCGTTGAAGAGGATGACGAAGATACAGTTGAAACCGTCATTGTTGATCTGGCGCATTTTGAAAAACAAGTTGCCGATCTTGAATTTCGTCGGATGTTTTCCGGGCAAATGGATGCCAACAACGCCTTTTTGGATATACAGTCCGGCTCAGGCGGCACGGAGGCTCAGGATTGGGCGTCAATTATCGAACGCATGTATCTACGTTGGGGTGAAGCTAAAGGTTTTAAAACCGAGCTGATTGAAGAATCACCAGGCGACGTGGCAGGTATCAAAAGCGCCACTATCCGGTTTGAAGGCGAATACGCATTCGGCTGGTTACGCACCGAAACCGGTGTGCATCGCTTGGTCAGAAAATCGCCATTTGATTCCGGTAATCGCCGTCACACCTCGTTTGCTTCGGTGTTCGTTTCGCCGGAAATTGATGATGATATTGAAATCGACATCAACCCTGCCGATGTGCGTGTGGATGTTTACCGGGCCAGTGGCGCCGGCGGTCAGCACATCAACAAAACCGAATCCGCCGTGCGTATGACCCATATACCCACGAACACTGTCGTGCAATGTCAAAGCGACCGTTCGCAACACAAAAACCGCGACACGGCAATGAAGCAGCTGAAAGCCAAGTTGTATGAGCTGGAAATCCGCAAACGCAGCGAAACACAACAAGCACTGGAGGATTCCAAATCCGACATCGGCTGGGGCAGCCAGATTCGATCGTATGTACTGGATCAATCGCGTATCAAAGATTTACGCACCAGTGTCGAAACCGGTAATACCCAGGCAGTGTTGGATGGGGATTTGGATCAGTTTATCGAAGCCAGCTTGAAGAGCGGGTTGTAATTCACACAGAGTAAAAAAAGATGAAAATTGATTTTAAACATCTTGGTGGAATTGATGAAGGCAGTATAGAGCTGAATGACTTTACCCTGTTTTGTGGTAAGAATAATTCTGGGAAAACATATGTAATGTATTCCATTTATGGATTATTGGATAAAGAGTTTGATATACATTTTGGTTTTGTTAAGGAAATTATTGATAACCTAAAAGAGAATGGAACTGTTCACTTAGAAGTTGAAAATATTCTTTCTCAACATCGTGAGGAAATGATTCGCTATATTGAAAAGCATTTTAAGGCATATTTACCGCGCCTGTTTTGTGTGCCAGAAGATGAATTTTCTGATACGGCGATATACTTAAATTTCGATAATGAAGACTTGCTGGCACGAGCGATAAAAAAACCTGCTAAGCGACTACTTTCTCTAGGAAAGAGTAAAGATTGGTCGCTTTCATTAGAAAAAGAAGCAGATAATGGAGCTATTCAGTTAACGTTACATAACACTGAAATACCTGACAGCCTGCTCCAAGATTTCATTTCAAAAGCATTGGTGAGCATTATTTTTACTTGCTTATCCAAAGACTCTTTTCTATTGCCTGCGGAAAGGGCAGGATTAAATCTATTCTTTAAAGAACTATCAAGTACCCGAAACATATTATTGCAACATGCTCAAAAAGATAAAGTCAATTTAGGTGACTTACTGAAAGACATTGTTAATTCAAGTTATGCAGATCCTGTACAAGATTATATTCAGTATCTGAATAAAATTGGTCGCTCTCAGAAACAAAAAAGTATTTATCACGAATTTTCAAAAAATATACAAAAAAAAATATTAAATGGTAAATATGACGTTGATGGTCAAGGTAATGTTTTCTTTCTACCTTATCGAAGCAACAATAAAAAACTTCCACTGCACTTTAGCTCTTCAACAGTTAAAACTCTTTTTGGTCTAGTTTTTTATTTAGAGCATCTTGCCGAAGAAGGTGATTGCTTGATGATAGATGAACCAGAGCTTAACCTGCATCCTGATAACCAACGTCAAGTGGCAAGAGTTTTAGCCCAATTGGTTAATGCAGGTTTAAAAATTATTGTTAGTACGCATAGTGATTATTTTATAAGGGAACTAAATAACTTAATTATGTTAAAAACCTGCTTTTCTGGCGCAACAGAATTGCAAAATAAATACGGTTATCAGGATAACGAATTATTAGCCGCTAATCAGGTCTCGGCTTATTTATTTGATAATAAAAAAATAGTGTCAATGAGATTAGATTTAGAAGAAGGAATTATTGCTGAAACTTTTGATGATGTTATTAATGATCTCAATAAATCATCTAATGAAATTTATTATGCGATGCAGGATGCAAAGGAGTTAAATGATTAATGCGGTCGTTTCCTAATTTATTAAATAAAGTGATTTCTGAAGATTTTCACTTTCTACGGGTAGAACGAAATACCTTACGCTTTATTGAAGAAAAAGAAAAATTGTCAGTTGATATTAAGGTAAAAGATTCTGACAATATTTCTTGTTTTAGCTTCGATAAAGATAAACAATCCAAAGCTGATGCGGTCTTTCCATTTTTTAATCCTACAGTAAATGGACTTTGTACTAAAAACGATTTCATTCTAGTATATCAAAAAGGAAGCCAGATTTATGTGTTTCTAATAGAATTGAAATCAAAAAATAAAGGTGAGTATTTAAAACAGCTTCGGGCAGGCAAGTTATTTTTCCAGTTTGTTATCGATAGAATAAAATTGTGTCATTCCGATTTTCAGGATTTAGACAAAGGCAACCTACACTACAAAGGTATTCTTTTTCGTATTGATAGAACAACGCCTAATAAAGGCACAACAAAGCAAAGAAAATTAGAGTTTAATAAAACACCAGATCTGGATGTTTATATTCAAAATTATGAAAATATTTATTATTTATCTCAATTTGTATAAAAAATTTTAAGTAATCCCACAAGCTACAATTTTTTAAATCTATCATTTATATTTCCATGTCAGAAATCCAACAAGACGAACAAGAACAAATCAAACAACGCCGCAGTAAATTAAATGAGTTGCGTGAGAACGGCGGCATTGCGTTTCCTACTGATTTTCGCCGCAATGTGGTTGCGGGTGAATTACTGGCTGAATATGGCGAAAAAACCAAAGAAGAATTGGAAGCCGAACCCATCCGAGTAAAACTGGCTGGCAGAATGATGACCCGGCGCGTGATGGGCAAAGCCAGTTTTGCGCATATTCAGGATATGTCCGGCAAAATTCAGTTGTATGTGACCCGCGACGCGCTGCCTGAAAGCTTTTATAACGAACAGTTTAAGAAGTGGGATATTGGCGACATTATCGGTGCGGAAGGCGTGTTGTTTATCACTCAGACCGGCGAACTGAGCGTTAAGGTCGATGATATTCGTTTGCTGACCAAAGCGTTGCGTCCGTTACCGGAAAAGTTCCACGGCATTGCCGATCAGGAAATCAAATACCGCCAGCGTTACCTGGATTTGATTATGAGCGAGCAATCGCGCAATACATTCCTTGTTCGCTCAAAGATTGTTGCCTATATCCGCCAATTTTTGATTGAACGCCAGTTTTTGGAAGTTGAAACGCCAATGATGCAGGTCATTCCAGGCGGCGCCACGGCGCGCCCGTTTACCACGCATCATAATGCCTTGGACATGGATATGTTTTTACGCATTGCGCCTGAGCTGTATTTAAAACGCTTGGTGGTCGGTGGCTTTGAACGCGTTTTTGAAATCAACCGTAACTTTCGTAATGAAGGCTTGTCTACTCGTCATAATCCTGAATTCACCATGCTGGAGTTTTACCAGGCCTATGCTGAATACCATGATTTGATGGACACTACTGAAGCCATGTTGCGTGGTATCGCTGAAGAAGTGCTGGGGCAAACAGTGATTACTTATCAAGGCCAAGAATATGATTTTGGCAAGCCGTTTGATCGCATGACTGTGGTGGAGTCGATTCTGCACTTTAATCCTGACTTAACAGCGGAAAATATTGCTACGCGTGAAGCGGCTGTTGAAGTGGCTAACAAGCTGCATATTCCGGTTATAGATGGCTACGGTCTGGGCAAAATTCAGATTGAGATTTTCGAGAAAACCGTCGAGAGCCGGTTGATGAATCCTACCTTTATTACCGCCTATCCGGTTGAAGTTTCACCGTTGGCGCGCCGCAATGATGATGATCCGCATGTCACCGATCGTTTTGAATTCTTTGTCGGTGGCCGGGAAATTGCCAATGGCTTTACCGAGCTTAACGATGCCGAAGATCAGGCTGCACGTTTTCAAAAACAAGTGGAAGAAAAAGAAGCCGGCGATGATGAAGCCATGCATTTTGATGCCGATTACATCACCGCGCTGGAACACGGCATGCCGCCAACTGCCGGTGAAGGCATTGGTATCGATCGATTGGTGATGTTGTTTACCGACGCGCCGTCGATTCGCGATGTATTATTATTTCCACACATGCGGCCTAAAGCTTAATGTAGTTAGCTGTTAATCAGAATCGGGAGGATCTTCGTATGTCATCTGTAGCTCATCGCTTAGCAACTTATGAAGATCTGTTTGATTTGCCCGACAATCTGATCGGCGAAATTCTTTATGGCCAATTGATCACTCAGCCGAGGCCTGCACCCAGACATTCACTGGCCTCGTCTGTTATTGGTGATGAATTCGTCAGCCCCTATCAACGTGGTCGTGGCGGACCGGGCGGCTGGTGGATATTGGATGAGCCTGAATTGCACCTTGGTCAACATATACTGGTGCCTGATCTGGCTGGTTGGCGACGCGAACGTTTACCGCAACTGCCGGAGCTGGCTTATTTTACTGTCGCGCCCGATTGGGTCTGTGAAGTCTTGTCGCCAGGTACGGCGCGCATCGACCGTGCGGTAAAAATGCCCATTTACGCGGAGCAGGGTGTCAGTTGGCTATGGTTGGTTGACCCTGATTGCCGGATATTAGAAGTCTATACGCTGCACGAAGGCCACTGGTTACTGGAACATACCTGGCAAGAAGATGAGTTAGTACAAGCGGCGCCCTTTAATGAAGTTACCCTCGCATTAGGTGACTTATGGGTGCCGCAGCCTGATTCTAAAAATGATCCTTCAAGCGCCTGACTTCTGTAAACACGGATACTGGCGTCCCACCTTCGCAGTTAATTTGCCGCTGCAGCGCCAGACTGTCTTCTCTTAAAAACGGATTGGTATCCAATTCCTGTTGCAGGATTGACGGCACTGTCGAGCGATTCTCTATTCTCAGCTGATTAACTTCAATCATACGTTGTTGTAGTGCTTGGTTTTCAGGCTCCACTGTTAATGCGAACCGGCCGTTGGCTTGTGTATATTCATGGGCGCAATAGATCCGAGTATAGCCGGGCAGGGCTTTAATCTTTTGTAAAGATTGCCACATCTGTTCGGCGGTACCTTCAAATAAACGGCCGCAGCCCATGCTAAACAAGGTATCTCCACAAAACAGCGCCGCTGCATCGGCAAAATAATAAACGATATGTCCGCTGGTATGTCCGGGGGTTGCAAGCACCTTAGCGGCATATTGGCCAATCTTGATTACATCGCCGTCGTCAACGCCCTTATCAACGCCGGGTATGCGATCTTTATCTGAGTTTGCAGCAATCACTTGGCAACCGGTCTTAGCTTTTAATTCCTGATTGCCGCCGACATGGTCAGAGTGATGATGGGTGTTAAGTACCCAGTCCAGCCGCCAACCTTGATGTTTTAACTCATCAAGCACCGGCTGACTTAGCGCCGGATCGACCACAGCAGTACTGCCGCTGGCGGTATCGTGTAGCAGGTAAATATAATTGTCGGTTAGTACCGGGATCTGAATGATTTTAAGCATATAAAATTTTCATGTTATGGATGCTGGATTAACTGCAGCGTTCTTTCCGGGAGATTTTCGGTAACGATACCTTCCAGGTGTAAACGCGCATCTTCATGAACCGTGGTCATAAAAGTAATCAACTGCATTTCATAGTGCATCTTGGCCTCAAAATTGTCCGCTTCCCACATTTCATTCAGCAAATGCTTGGCATGATGATGGATGGTAAAAGCGACGGCCTCCGGTAAACGCGTGTAACTGGTCTGGATGGAGCGTTTGAGCTGGTCTAGCGAATCCAAATATTGTTTATAGTCTTTAACATCTTGTTTGCACTTAGTTTTAAACATCGATAGTTCGGCATCGTGTCGAGTTTTTAACAGGGCAATATCGTGTTCCAACTGCACGCTTTTTTTCTTCAGTTCCGCTTCCAGCGCTTTTTCGGCCAGTACCTGTGCTTGTTTAAGTCGGGCTTGGCTGCCTTGATTGTCTTGCTGCCACTGCAAGTTTTCACTTTTTACCGAATGAAACAGGTGAACAATCGCAAACACCCAGTTTTTTAGAGTAGTCATTTGTTATCAGTCAGGTTGGCAATGTGTTGCTGCAATTGTAACAACGCTGCAACATTTTGTTGGCGCCGGTAGTGGGCATGTTCCTGTTGCAATTCTTTAAATGTTTCCGCAGCAAGGTTAGGTTTTACAGACATTAATTGCCGACGAATAGCGTTAGATAATAAATGAAGGTGTTTGCGATTATTGGCTTTTAACAAGCGGGTGCGCTTTAGTGCATTGAAATATTTTAATTGCACGGTGCGGAAATAAAACAACCGCTTGACCTGGTCTTGCCGTGCTTGGGCAAATAACAGCCGCCGCCTAGTTCTTTGTGCGGATGAAAAATAATCGGCAATAGCACGAACAGAGATTTTAAACCCACCCGCCAAGCCAGCGCCCACAAGCACGGCAAAGGCGCTTAACAACATCGCTAAACCCAGTGGCGACAGTACTTCGGGCAAGCCAGGCACGGCCAGCCATGACAGTAGGTCTGCCAATAACAACGTTGCCATGGCAGCAATAAACAGCAACAGAGCAATTCTAATAATCAACGTGGTGGCCATGTGGTTAACTCAAATAGCGGGCGCTTATTGTACTTAACTTTGCCGACATGGCAGCTGCGAAATTAGCAAGCACACAAGAAGCGCGACCGTAAATTTTTAAGGAGTTATTTGGTAGAGCTTGTGTGTTGTTGTCGTGAGGATTCAGGCAAATCATAAGCGAAATCACTCTGACCAGAAGTGTCTTCAATCGGCAGCAGGGGGGGGCTTTTTTAGGCAATTAGGTAGTTGTACGAATATCTACGCATTTTTCTCCATGGTATAAAAATCCTACAAATACATTGGCTTAATCCTTGTCTAGGGAGGGTTTGACTGTTGTATTTGTATGCAATTTTTTAACGTTGGAGAATTAATATGAAATTTAAATTATTAGCAAGTAGCTTGTTAATGGCAGGGGCCGTTAGCTTGGCCAATGCGAGCCCGATACTTACAATCGTCAACGGTCATAAGGAAGCATCAGGCGATAATGGCGGCAGCTCCCTTCCTTCAAATCCAGGTCTTCCAACGGTGTTGGGTGGTTGGCAAGGTGATACGACAATGGACACTGAGTTGGGCTATGGACTTGGCATATCGGGATTTGACGAAGCCTACCTCATATTGAATGAGGCAGCCGACGTCACCTTTCAGTTCATGGGCGCGGGGGATTCCAGCTTTACGAATAGTTTCTGGATCAACCCCACAAAAACTGTGAGTTTACCTGGAGCATGGATACGACTCTTCGAGGACAATAATGGCGCTACAGGAAGTACTACCCCTTGTACCGTAGCTAGCGGTACTACCGCACCCTCATGTACCCCTGGGGTAAACCAATTTACTCGTCATTTCGATGCCGGTTACGTTTATTTCGCGTATGACATTAATGGCGTCCCTGCAACTGCGGCGGGCCCCTTTGCCGTTGAAAACGATGGAAGTCATAACCCAGCCGATAGTGCTGGGCCGGGCTTCTTCCTGGGCGTAGACCCCTATCTGGCGATTGGACCATATGACACCTCGGGTAAAGCAGTCTATGCAGGCCTTGCCGACCAGATTAGGGAGGACGCTCAAGGCAATACACTCGACCACGACTACCAAGACATGGGCGTTCGTATCAGTGTAGCTCCTGAGCCGGGTAGTTTTGTGTTGTTGAGCGCGGGCTTGTTAGCTTTCGTTGCACTTCGCCGTCGTCGTCCAATGGCAACTGCTGAAGGCTTGTTGGCTTAATTCAATTCTGTCTTGCTTGTATTAGAGGATGGCGATTTTGTCGCCATCCTTTTTTTGTTTAGCAAATCGCTATCCGATCAATAACGGCGCCTGTTCGCAGAGTTGTGGGAGCCGCGTATTGAAGACGGCTACCTCGGTTAAGTTCATATCAAAAAATTCATATAGGCATTCGATATGTCATGCAAAGTCCATGAAATCAATAATTACACATTTGAGGCCCGTAGCGATGGTCCCGGTCGATTGCAGTTATGGGGAAGTAGCGGCAATTTAATCGCCGAGATTGATTTTATTGACGACAATGCGCCTGTTCCGGCACCCAGGTTTACCCTGGCACTGGATAGTGCGACCGCTTACTTTAAACGCAGCACTTTGCCGGGCTTAATAAATCTCCTGCGTAAAGAAAAGTGTGTTGCGGTAACGATGAGTACACAGCCGCCGGGTTATGTGTTGGTTCATTCGGCGATGGAGCCCGCGAGCGCGGAGATGTTGCCATGAAAGTGGTTATTGTTATTCCCACTTTTAATGAATTTGGCAATATTCAGACACTATTGGCCGAACTGAATAATCAATTCCGGCTGATGAAGCACGATTGCCATGTCTTGGTTGTGGATGATAATTCACCTGACGGTACCGCAGCGCTAGTGCGGGTTCTTAAGCAGCGATACGACAATCTGCATCTGCTTACCGGCGAGAAAAATGGGCTAGGTGCGGCTTATATCCGTGGCATGACCTATGCCATGGAAACGCTGCAGGCGGATGTTTTATTTGAAATGGATGCTGATTTTTCGCATAAGCCGGAAGATGTGCCGCGATTGATGGCGGAAATTGACGCCGGCGCGGATTTTGTGATCGGTAGTCGGTATGTGCCCGGTGGCACGATTCCGAAGGAGTGGGCCTGGCACAGGAAACTCAATTCTTGGGGCGGCAATGCCGTCGCTCGCAATGTTGCTGGTATTTATGGCGTTAGAGACTGCACCGCTGGTTTTCGGGCTATGCGGACATCATTATTGAGAAAAATTAATCTGTCTGAGCTGCGGGTTCAAGGCTATGCATTTCAGGTGGCACTATTGCATGCCGTTAAGGTCGCCGGGGCTCGTATTAAAGAAATACCGGTAGAATTTGTGGAACGAGCGGAAGGGGAATCAAAGCTCGGTTTGCATGATATTTGAGGGTGTAAAACTTTCCGTGTAAACCGCCATTAAAAAACTTCTGTTAGTCGGTCTTGGTACAGAATCATAAACTGATTCAGCGCTGGCTTCCAATCGCGAATCGGCATGGTCCATTTCTTGGCCGCTTGCTCAATGG
>JAUYMX010000003.1 GCA_030699345.1 Methylococcaceae bacterium | reverse complement strand
TCAGTGTCGGCTATCCCGGAAGAAATTCTCGCGCAGGCATTAAAAGAGCTTGCGCAATCAGAAGACCTCAATCAAATTGATCAGGTTCGAGTTAATTATCTCGGCAAAAAAGGCTTGTTTACCCTGCAAATGAAAGAGCTAGGTAAGCTTGATCCTGAACAGCGTCGGATTGCCGGTCAAGTCATTAACCAAGCAAAAGACAGCTTTCAACAGCAATTGGAAGCGAAAAAAATTGAGTTGGAACACTCTTTTTTAGCAAAAAGGTTAGCTGCTGAATGCATAGACGTAACATTACCCGGCCGTGGTCAATCCATCGGCGGCTTGCACCCCATTACCACCACCCTCAGAAGAATATCTAAAATCTTTGCCAGCGTCGGCTTCAAAGTCGTAGAGGGCCCGGAAATCGAAGATGATTATCATAACTTCGAAGCCCTAAATATACCTGCTCATCATCCGGCCCGGGCGATGCACGACACTTTTTATTTTGACGCTCACACAGTATTAAGAACACATACCTCACCGGTGCAAATCCGCGTGATGGAATCAGAAGCGCCCCCTTTAAAAGTAATCGCGCCAGGCCGCGTATATCGCTGCGACTCTGATATTACCCACACACCAATGTTTCACCAGGTTGAGGGCTTTTTAGTGGATACCGATGTCAGCTTTGCTGATTTAAAAGGTGTCGTTTACGAATTTTTACGCGCATTTTTTGAAAAAGACATTCAAGTGCGCTTTAGACCCTCCTACTTTCCATTTACCGAACCTTCTGCTGAAGTCGATATTGAATGCGTAATATGTAGCGGCGAAGGGTGTCGCGTATGCAGCCAAACTGGCTGGCTGGAAGTAATGGGCTGCGGCATGATTCATCCCGAGGTATTTAACTCAGTCAAGATTGATGGCGAGCGATACAGTGGTTTTGCGTTTGGTATGGGCGTTGAGAGACTTGCAATGTTGCGATATGGAATTAATGATTTAAGGTTGTTTTTTGAAAACGACTTGAAATTTCTTCAACAATTTACACACAAGGATGGATGATTTATGAAAATCAGTGAAAATTGGCTAAGAACATATGTCAATCCAGAAATCAGCACCGCTGAACTTGTTGCCCAACTTACTATGGCT
>JAUYMX010000555.1 GCA_030699345.1 Methylococcaceae bacterium | reverse complement strand
AGCCATCAATAAGGACAAAACGCTACCTATCTCTTCACGCATTTGTCGTCTATCAATAATCATGTCAATCGCGCCATGCTCCTGCAAAAATTCGCTACGCTGAAAGCCTTCGGGCAATTTTTCTCGTACGGTTTGCTCAATAACTCTAGGACCGGCAAAGCCGATTAATGCGTTCGGCTCAGCAACGTTAAGATCCCCCAACATAGCCAAGCTGGCAGATACGCCGCCCATGGTTGGATCAGTCATAAAAGAAATATAGGGGAGCCCCGCCTCAGATAATTTAGTTAAGGCAGCACTAGTTTTAGCCATTTGAAACAACGAAAACAAGGATTCCTGCATACGCGCACCACCACTCGCAGTAAAAACCACAAATGGCGCGCCTATTTCGAGACTTTTATTAACGCCGCGAACAAATTTCTCACCGACGACAGACCCCATTGATCCGCCCATAAAGCTAAAATCAAATGCGGCCACGACAATATCCTGTCCTTTCAGCTGGCCTTTCATAACCACCAAGGCGTCATTTTCTTTAGTCTGTTTTTGAGCCTGAGTGATCCTATCCTTATATTTTTTGCTGTCCTTAAATTTTAAAGGATCAATCGGCTTAACTTGCTTGCCAATTTCTTCTCGGCCGTTTTCATCCAGAAACATATTCAAGCGCGTTCTTGCCGAAATGCGCATGTGATGTTCGCACTTTGGACAGACATTGAAGTTTTTTTCCAACTCGCTGTTATAAAGTATCGCGTTACAGCTTGGACACTTGTTCCACAATCCCTCGGGCACCGCACCTTTCTTATTGGATGCTTCCGTCCGGATTGTTGATGGTAGTAATTTTTCAAACCAACTCATAGATTAGGCTCCGCAGGTCTTAACTATCCATGGCTTGGCGCATGGCCGCCAATAATTCAACGATTTGTTGTTGCGCCGTTGTCAGATCATCTTGATGGGCTTCGATTTTGCTGATCAAGGCACTTCCCACCACAACCCCATCGCCTAGATTGGCAACAGTTTTCGCTGTTTCAGCATCTTTGACACCGAAACCGATCGCTATAGGCAATTTAGTATTAGCGCGGATTTGCTTCAGCTTGGTTTCTACATCGGCAGTATTTAAATGGCCTGCACCGGTCACACCTTTAAGTGACACATAATAAAGATAACCGCTGCCGGCAGCGTCCATCATTTTAATACGCTCATCGATACTATTAGGCGCCAATAAAAAAATCGGATCAATGCTGTGGGCTTTTAACAAAGCGACACAATTTTCGGCTTCATCCGGCGGTAAATCGACAGTTAACACACCATCAACATCAGCTTGCTGAGCTGCATTGGCGAAATTCTCGTAACCCATCGCTTCGATAGGATTGACATAGCCCATCAATACTACGGGGGTTTGTTGATCGGTTTTTCTAAATTCACCAACCAACGCCAATACTTTTCTTAAACTCATTTTATGAGCAAGAGCTCGCTCGCTGGCGCGCTGAATCACCGGGCCATCAGCCATCGGATCAGAAAACGGCACGCCTAATTCGATAATATCAACGCCTGCCGCAACCATTGCATGCATCATCGGCAAGGTAAAATTAGGATTTGGATCGCCTGCGGTAATAAACGGAATTAGCGCTTTACGGCCGGTTTTTGCAAGCTCTGCAAATTTGCCAGTTAATCGACTCATAACATTATGCCCTCGCGTTGCGCCATAGTTTGCATATCTTTATCGCCACGACCAGATAGGTTGACGATGATAATCTTATCTTTGCTCATCGTAGGGGCAAGCTTCATTGTATAAGCCATTGCATGGCTGGATTCGAGGGCAGGAATAATGCCTTCCATGCGCGTTAACGCATAAAAACCTTCCAGAGCTTCATTGTCGGTAATATTTACATATTGAGCCCGGCCGGTATCTTTCAACCAGGCATGCTCAGGGCCGACGCCAGGATAATCTAATCCAGCGGAAATGGAGTGTGTTTCGATAATTTCACCATCATCATCTTCCATTAGATATGTGCGGTTACCATGCAGTACACCAGGACGACCTGCGCAAAGTGGTGCCGAATGACGACCGGTTTCAACTCCATCACCCGCCGCTTCAACACCGTACATTGCCACCGAAGCATCGTCTATAAATGGATAGAACAAGCCGATAGCATTGGATCCGCCGCCTACACAAGCAACTAATGCATCCGGTAATCGCCCTGCTTGTTCGATGCATTGCTGTTTGGCTTCACGACCAATAATGGCCTGAAAATCCCTAACCATCGCTGGATAAGGGTGTGGACCAGCCACTGTGCCAATAATATAAAAGGTATTATCGACATTAGTTACCCAATCTCTCAACGCTTCATTAAGCGCGTCTTTCAAGGTTTTAGAACCTGATTCAACCGCAACAACCGTAGCACCCAGCAACTTCATGCGATAAACATTAAGTGACTGCCTAACAACATCGACAGCCCCCATGTAGATTACACATTCCAAGCCTAATCTGGCAGCAATAGTTGCCGTTGCCACTCCATGTTGTCCGGCACCGGTTTCGGCAATAATCCGGGTTTTACCCATGCGCTTAGCCAACAAGGCTTGGCCGATGGTGTTATTGATTTTATGCGCGCCGGTATGGTTAAGATCTTCACGCTTCAAGTATATTTGTGCACCACCCAGCTCACGACTCCAGCGTTCGGCGTGATACAAAGGCGATGGGCGTCCTACATAATATTTTAAGTCGGCATCCAGCTCAGCGATAAATTCAGGATCGACCATATAGCGCTGATAAGCCGCATTTAGCTCCTGAATGGGTGGCATCAATGTCTCTGCTACAAAAATTCCGCCGTATGGACCACAGTGACCCCGCGTATCGGGCATATTATATTTTTCTGTCATGTTAGCTTTCCGTCACCCTCGTTTATTGTTTTTATGAATGCAGCCATTGCTTCGTGATCCTTAATACCTTTTGTCGCTTCTACTCCGCTACTCACATCCACCGCATAAGGTCTTATTTGATTAATAGCCTGTTTAACATTAACTCCGTCAAGTCCGCCAGCCAAAATAATCGGCAATGAACATTGCTTAGGAATTAACTGCCAATCAAATCGGCTACCCGTACCGCCTTTAGCATCCGGATGATAAGCATCCAGCAACAGCCCGTCTGCATCATGATAGTGCTCAGCCAATGCCAGCACATCGGTATCATTACGCATACGTAGCGCTTTAATATATCGCTTATCGTATAACCGGCAAGCTTTGGGCGATTCATCACCGTGAAATTGAATGCAGTCCACAGGCACATGCTTTAATACTTCACGAATCAGCGCTTCCCGCTCATCAACAAATAAAGCAACTACCGTTGTAAATGCCGGCAATGCACTAACTATTTTAAGCGCCTGCTCAATTTCAACATGCCGAGGACTCGGCGGATAAAACACCAAACCTATAGCATCTACACCCAAACGAGCCGCAAAAACCGCATCCTCAACCCGGGTAAAGCCACAGATTTTAACGCGAGTACGCATAATTAAATATCAGTAAAGGGCAAAAATTAGCCCTGTAGAATAACACAAAAGCACGAGATTAGCGCTCTGAAGTCCACCTGAAATAGCAACAATTACAAGTAAATTACTGTTGTCACTATTTCGCTGCCGCTGGCTTTTGGATATGTGTATGTACCTTCCCATCGGCATGGATATGCGTATGGGCATGTTCATTGCTATTTGTCGCGCCATGCTCCGGCGCTTGCTTGATTTCATCGCCATGTGGTGGCTCTTGAGTACTGACATCGCTTGGCTTTGGCTCAACAACGACAATATCGGCATGTCCTTGACCATCTTCGTGACTATGACTGTGATTTGCATCATGACTATGTGCATCACTACCGCTATGAACATGATCATCTGTCGGCACGGGCGCAGCCTCGACAGCAACCCCATATTTATAAACCATCAGCCCGCCCAAATCAGCACCCAACACCAGTAACACCACCAGCAACGCAGACAGCATCAAAAATACCGCACCACCGGCAAATGTTCTGATACGCCAAACAGACAATAGCGTAGCCAACCCTAAGATAAACAGGCCAATATGCTCGTGACGCTCCATAATTTCATGGACATTTCCGCCATGAGGTACCGAGCTGGCAGCAAGAACACCTGCGCCAACTGTAAAAAGTGCAGATACGGTACCCAGATACAATAACCAGCTAGCGACACCACGAATATTGCTGTTATTTGCCAGCTTTCCTACCAAATCAAGCAAAAAAAACGTCGAGAAAAATGCAATTGGAAAATGTACCAACAATGGATGAATATTGTCCATACCGGCAATTCCAGGCAGCAAAGCAGCGAAAATCTCCGCTCCACTCTTGCCTACCAAACCTTCTATAAAAGCCAGCAACCCAGCAATCATCTCAGCGACGCCGCCATGATCAGCCCCACCATGAATTTGAAAAGTTAAAAAGTTATTCATACCTAAGCCATTAATTGTTATAAGTTTTTATGATTCAACACTTGCTGGCCACAATCATTAATTTGGCCAGAAAATTTACTATACCACTGTTTTTTAATATTTATTTTGCATAGCATTATGCCTGTCACAATGAATATTGACAGCCCAACTGACAAATGTTATCAATCAGCCAGCGCTCTTACAGGTTAATCGGGCGCGACATATCAACTGAGGGCTTAAACATGTCCAAAATAATCGACAAGCATTGTGACGATACTGACGCCGGCATTCGTTTTCATATCAGCTCAGCCAGAATGTCCATTAAGAAGCTCAGCTATATTGCGTTTCAACGTTACCTGGATCAAATGGAGCGCTCCAGCTATCGCTGTCCGGTATGTAATTGGGGAGGGATGGGCAAGCTATTGGTACCGACCGAAGCTGATGATACCGATACATTTAGCCTCGATCACGAAGCCGATACTTGGTACGCTTGCCCCAAATGCGAGGCTGAAATCGACATCGACCACCCCATTATGAGGCCAGTGGACTAAATACAAATAAACCGCACGGTTTGAGCAGCTTATTCTTGCTGCTCAAACAGCATGTGAGACATTTTGTTAGCTTTAGTTTTCAGGTAATCCACATTATCGTCATGCGCCTGAATTTCAACAGGAATACGTCCAGCGACATTAATGCCAAGTCTTTTCAACTCGTCTATCTTTTTGGGATTATTGGTCATCAGCCGGATTGATTTAACTCCCAGACTTTCCAAAATCAACGCGGCAATGCCGTACTCTCTCTCGTCAGCAAGATGACCTAAATAAATGTTGGCATCGACAGTATCCATACCCTGATCTTGTAAGTTATAAGCTTGCAGTTTTTTCAACAACCCAATGCCGCGACCTTCCTGGCGTAAATAAATCAATACACCGCTTTCAGCTTGGCTAATCAAATGCAACGCTAAATCCAGTTGCTCACCGCAATCGCAACGCCTGGATCCTAAAACATCTCCGGTAAAACATTCCGAATGTATACGCACAGGCACATTTTCTTTACCTGTCACCTCGCCTTTGACCATGGCGACATGCTCTTTATTGTCGATACTGTTGCTGTAGTAATGCAGGATAAATTCGCCATGCCGGGTGGGAATTGGAGTTTGTACCAAATCGCTGATATGTGCTTTCACGTAAGTGTCTAATCCAAAATGCTTATTTTATTCAGGTGAACGATCAAAACTTAAAATCGTTTATATATGACGTTGGCTGGCTATTTTCTAGCCTCTATGAGCTTAATAATGTCACCGCTGTGTTCATCGATTCGTACCGAATTAAAACCGGCGGCTTTAACATTTTTAACGGTATTGCGGTTGATATTTGCCCCCACCAAACCAACCACCAAGGGATTGATAAAGTTCATCAATTTGGCGATAAGCGGCCGCGAGCTTAACACATGCTCCAGCAATAACACCTGCCCGCCCGGCTTACAAACTCGATGCAGCTCTCTTAAGCCCTTTAGAGGCGCAGGAACGGAACAAAACACGCAAGTGGCAACCACTGTATCAAAACTATTATCGGCATAACATAATGCCTGCACGTCCATTTCAGCTAACTCGACAGACACCCCTTTGCGAGCACGATTGACTGACGCTTGTTCGAGCATGGCCGGACTAAAATCAATCGCCGTGACTCTCGCGTCTTTTGGGTAATAATCGAAATTTTTACCCGTACCGACGCCGACCTCCAGAATATGCTGTCCCTCTACTTTCGCCCATAAGCGCTTGCGCCAACTTTTAAACACCAGGCCTTCCATTACCGCCTCAATGCCGTCAAAGTAAGGAGCAAGCCGATCATAGCGTTTTTTAATACTGGCGCTGTCTGTTTTCATGAGCTTAAGGAAGCTGTATTAGGTGCGGCATATTACAGCGCGCACGTGACTTGCTTCAACCTCAAATGAAGTTTCGTTACAACTGATTACCATCATTTAATATACTCAAAAGCCATCAACCCCTGCTTTATGCCATACTACGCGCCTTTTTTTAGACCTGATTTTTTAGATACTTGAGGAAATAATACATGACGGCACTGGTTGGCATCATCATGGGCTCTACATCTGACTGGGACACCATGCGCTTTGCCGCAGACACCTTAACGCAACTGGGCATTGCTCATGAAGTTGAAGTTGTTTCCGCGCACCGCACTCCCGACAAACTGTTTCAGTACGCAGAAACCGCGGAAGCCAAAGGCTTTGAAGTCATTATCGCCGGTGCCGGCGGCGCGGCGCATTTACCGGGCATGACGGCTGCTAAAACAGCTCTGCCCGTGTTAGGCGTACCTGTACAGTCTAAAGCCCTAAACGGCATGGATTCTTTATTATCAATCGTGCAAATGCCTGCCGGAATTCCTGTCGGCACACTGGCTATCGGCAAAGCCGGTGCCATTAATGCAGCCTTGCTGGCAGCCGCCATCGTCAGCAATAAACACAGCCAATATCGTCCTGCTTTAAATGAATTCAGACAAAAACAGACCGATACAGTGCTGGCCAAACCAGACCCACGCATAGAAGAGGAAGAATTATGAAAGTCGGCATTTTAGGCGCGGGACAACTGGCTCGCATGATTGCCTTGGCGGGTTATCCGTTGGGAGTGGAGTTCATCTTTCTTGATCCTTCCGCCGATGCTTGCGCCAATAAACTAGGCGAGCACCTATTGGGCGACTACAACGATCCTGACCTGTTGGCACAATTGACCGAGCGCGCCGATGTCGTCACCTACGAGTTTGAAAATGTACCCGCCAAAACCGCCGAATTTCTAGCAACCCACACTCAGGTACATCCTGCCCCCAAAGCGCTGGCGATAGCTCAGGATCGATTAGTTGAAAAAACTTTTTTTAACGACATCGGCATTCCCACTCCGGCGTATGCTGCTGTAGAGAGCCTTACCGATCTGGAACAAGCGATGTCAGACATCGGTTATCCAGCCATCTTAAAAAGCCGTACCCAAGGTTATGACGGCAAAGGTCAATCGGTACTCAAATCGTCGGATGATTTGGCCGCCGCCTGGGAATTGCTGCAAGGTGTGTCGGCAATTGTTGAAGGCTTTGTGCCGTTCGACCGCGAAGTCTCTATCATCGCAGTGCGCAACGTCTCAGGCGCCATTGTGTTTTACCCATTATCCGAAAATATCCATCGCAACGGCATCCTGCGAGTTGCCCAATGCTGCACCGACGATGCGATGCAGGCGCAAGCCGAAAGCTATGCGTCCCAGTTACTAACAGAGCTGAATTATGTCGGCGTACTGGCACTGGAGCTGTTTGAAGTTAACGGCAAACTGATTGCCAATGAATTTGCCCCGCGCGTTCATAACTCAGGGCATTGGACAATTGAAGGCGCTCAAACAAGTCAGTTCGAAAATCATTTGCGCGCCATTCTGGATTTACCTTTAGGCTCAACCGCGCCGGTGAGTAAAGCGGCCATGGTCAATTTTATCGGCGGCTTACCAAGAACGGAAACCATCTTAGGCATCGATAATGCCCACCTACACCTTTACGACAAAGCCCCGCGTAAAGGCCGAAAAGTTGCCCATGCAACGATTTGTGCGGACACGGACAAACAGTTAGCAAGCCTAATCGACCAACTGAGCGCGATCGCTGACCAAGTGGACGATTCCTGATAATAACTAATCTTATCGGTCGGGTTTGTAACCAGCAGGTAAACCCGACCAACAGCTCGCCAAGATCATCGTTTTTTCTCCAGAAAACTCTGTAATTCAGTATCGTCAAGCAAAGCATCTTGTTCCGCGTCAACGGCCAATCGCTGCCGCCTAAATTTTTCGTATTGCTCCAATGCCAGTTGATCCGCTACGGCTTTGCTCACCTTTCCGGCATTAGTCAAAATTTCGCGCTCGTTAAATTGCAAAAACGCATCCAGCTTTATGCGCCAGTCGCGCATAAAAACCTGCTGGTGGCGCCTGGCTTGATCGTCGGCATAATCCAGATACATGGTGACGATGCGGTTTATGCCATCCATTTCTTCGTTGTTCAGATAATTCTTGGCTACAGTTACATCGCCTTTGCGAACTTTTACACCTTTCCATGTGGTTAACCCCATATTCGGCTGACTGGCATCAGCACGCTCGGCAATCAGTTCAGCGGCGGTTTTCCCAGAGATGGCAAAATGCAGCTTGTTTTGTACTATTTTAAAAAACTCCTGCGTTGCTTCGACTTGGGGATCGTAATCAACCGCTAGTTTATAAATATCGCGGATTTTTTGATAAAAGCGCTTTTCGCTGGAACGAATATCACGAATGCGCTCCAGTAGTTCGTCGAAGTAATCGGAACCGATATTAACGCCCTGCTTTAAACGAACATCATCCATCGTGAAGCCTTTCACCAGATATTCGTTCAGCCGCTCGGTAGCCCAGCGACGGAACTGGGTACCGCGATGGGAGCGTACCCGATAACCCACCGCCATAATAACCGGCAGATTGTAAAATTTACGCGCTCTGGAAATATTGCGCTTGCCTTCGGTTTGAACTTGTAAGTATTCCTTACAAGTTGCCGTTTCTTGCAATTCGCCTTCGCGATAAATCGCTTTGATGTGCAGCGTGATATTTTGGGTAGTAGTTTGAAACAGTTCCGCCATCATCGCTTGCGTCATCCATACCGATTCATCCTGTAAACGCACTTCAATACGCGTTTGTCCGTCTTCGGTTTGATAGAGCAAAAAGTCGCTAGCGACCAGCAACGCATTTTGATTGCCACTTGATTTTTTGCCGCTCATGATTTACTTGGCGTTGAATCCACTATACCAGTCCATTTGTCAGCAATTGCTTTTAGTTGGGCGACCGTAGCGGGCTGATTACTCCAACCTTCTACAAAACTAATATCATGGGAATCAGGCAGTTTTTCTATGGGAAGTTTATTTATACGGATACGACTTGGAAGTGCTGCTGCTTCACCCACAAAAAGTGCTTCTCTACGAGTCAGCGCAGATAACATACTTGTAAGTCCCGCTAAGCTATCAGGTAAAAATTTTGCTACATGTTGTTGATCGTTTGAGTTTGTTAATCTCAATATCAACCAAGAATTGCATTGCGATAAAACGGTGCTCTCAACATCAGAAGGTCTTTGAGAAACTAACATTAATCCAATGCCATATTTTCGGCCTTCTTTTGCTATTCGCCTAACAGCCTCTTGCGCCTCCTTATATTGGGCTTCTCCATGGTTTGGTACATAACGATGAGCTTCCTCACAAACAAATAATATAGGGTCTGTTTTTCTTTCTTCCTTTGTTTGCCAGAGTTTGTATTGAAATAATAATCGAGCAATTAATGCCGTTAACGGCCCAGCCACTTCATTGGGTAAGCCGGATATATCAATAATTCTTAATTCTTTTCCACCATTTTCTCCTACGAACTGGGATAAAACCATTTCAAGCGACGGTGAATCTTCCTTTAATTCATCCATGATGAAATTTAGTTGGGGATTTGCTCTTAAAATTCTTAATTTTTTTAATATCGAACTAATTCCATTTTTGTTTCTGTCTGTAATTGAAAGCTCTTTGGTTTCGCCTTTTTTTCTGCCTTGAACTTTATCAATATGTTTAACAATCTCTGAAAGTTCGAATGGAAGAGGCTTATCTCTATCAAAAGTTAATATGTCATTATCATTTTTATTTTCTCCCGGTTCCATTTCAGCTTCACCTAAGGGATTGTCACCTAAATTCTTTACTATCCCTGCTTTTTCCATTCTTGCGTATGATAAGGCTTCGTAGAGTATATTATTTTGAGATGTAGCCTCACTTTCTGTTTTTCCAATTACTAATGCTCTTAATTCATCACTAGACATCAGCCAATAGGGTAATTTAAGTTGTTGAGCGTCATCATTACCGACTGAAGCTTCGCTGTAGGCTTTATATACAATAGACTTATCTTTGAAAGCGGTAGCATATTCGCCATGCGGATCAATCATTATTATTCTTGGACTAAGATTTTTATCGTTTATTTGATGATCAAGAACAGAATGGATAATGGACGCTACCGTACCCGATTTTCCAGAACCGGTAGATCCAAGAATGGCGCAATGATGACCAAAAAGCTTATCTATATTTGCTCTGCAAACGGCATTATTACTTCCAATATAATTTCCGATAGGAATCATTGGGCTAATTGTCTGAGCTTCTGCAATATCCTCAGCCCCACGATAAATATTTTCTAACTCTTCATTGAGACATAAGTACGCATCTTGTAAAGGTAAAGGATAAGTTTCAACGCCACGAGTAAAACGCAATTTATTCGTTTTACTACTCCATGAGCCTTGCCCGAAAAGATCAGCCTCTAAAATGCGTGAGTCATCTCCCGGTTCTATGGGAGTTTTACCTTCTTCTGCTAGTAAATCAGAGCGCATTCTTAGCATACGAACATAAGCAAAAAGCACCTTTTTACCAAAATGTATTTTAATAATACTTGCCATCTGCCCAATTGGATAAACTTGACCATCGATAGAGCGCGTTAACTCGGATATTTTGTTATCTAATTCAATACGCAAGCTATTGCCATTAACTTCAAGAATTTTCCCAATTCTTAACTCCGTCCGTGCTTCAAACAACATATTCATTCAGCTTCTCCTGTTTTCAAAAACTCAGTTAACCCAGAAAACTTCCACCAGCTTAATTCTTTAACTGAGTGAACATTAACAGGTAATAGTGAGTTGTTATAAAGTCCATTTTTTCCAGCAACAAATACGCGTTTACCAAATTTAGGGTTTAAAAGCCAAGCATCTAATGTTTTATTAATTGTAATGCCGTCTTTAGGGTCTTCCTGGAAAAAAGCAACAATATTAGTTTTGTTCGATAGTGATTTAAGTGCCGTCTCAATTTCTGAATTTATATGATCATCGCCAAAACTATAACCACAGGTAATAAAAACATTTGGTTCGCTTGAATTTAAAACTGAACGAAATTGCGTAAATAAACTTGCAAAAGGGTCTTTCTGAGTTTCGACATATTTTGTTGCTTGAGGATAAATCATTATCTCTGATAGATCAGATAGGTAATTAGTTCCATATCTTGCCCGAACCAATCCATATTCATCATTTCTATGCCAATCGACAGAACCGTGGAGTTTGTACAAGTTGTATTGATTAGGGCTTGTTATTTCGCTGTTAAATTCTTTGTTTGGGTTCCAAACGCCCATTGCGCCACCTGAAAAACCATCTATGACCATGATTTTTTCTAATGCCATTGCATCTTCAAGTAAGGTGTCGTAATTGGTTGTAAAAAAAGTTATGTTTGAACGCGATGTAAGGTTCACTCTAGTTCGAAAAAGGGCTTTAAGAAAACTTATGTGCGAAGCAATGTCAACTATAGGCTTATCTAGGCTACCGATAATTTCGGTAGCACCATTTTTTTTGTAGCCATATCGAACGGTAATGCCGATAGCTTCAACAATTGCTGAATGCAAACTCCGTAGCTCTTTTTGATCAAAATTTTCATTATTAATTGATGCACACTTATCTTTGGAACGCTCCGCAAGAGCAATCAGATCGCCCAAGTGGCTTAAATACTGCTCCACATGGGCATCTGTTTTGAGGTTTGAACTAAGTGCCTTATATATTTCAATATTTTTATTATTACCCGCTTCCGTAATAATTGTGTTGACTCGAGCCGTTAGCGGATACATCAGCGGTATATTTGCATCACAACTAATTCCAGCTCCAAATAACCAACTTTGTCTATTTGAGTTTAAGTGTTGGTTTAGATTTTCAATCAAGCTTTCAAAATCATTCATAAATATTACGTTCCAATAAAATATAATTTTAATTATTTCGTGCCAATTTAATCTTTTGACGCAACAACTCTAACACTATAAATAATTCTTTTTATAAGAGATTACAACAAGCCGTGCTCAGCAAACGAGTACGGCTGCCCGTCACCGATAATAAAATGATCAAGTACCCGAATATCAAATAACGCCAACGCTTGTTTGAGTTTGTCGGTGATGTGCCGATCGGCTTGGCTGGGTTCGGCAATGCCGGACGGATGGTTGTGCGCGAAGATGACTGCAGCGGCATTATGCTGCAGGGCTTTTTTGACGACTTCTCTTGGATAAACACTGGCGCCGTCAATGGTGCCGCGAAAAAGTTCATCGAGCTGTATCACTCGATGCTGGTTGTCCAAAAATAAACAGGCGAAAACTTCATAACTGTAGCCGCGCAGTTGAGCGCTCAGGTAGGCGCGGGTAATTTCAGGGCTGGTTAAGGCATTGCCGCGTTGCAAGACTTCTTTAAAATGCCGTCTGGCCATTTCCAATACAGCTTGAAGCTGGGTGTATTTAGCATCGCCTAAGCCGTTAGCTTGGCAAAAGCGCTGCCGATCCGCATCCAACATGGCTTTTAAAGAACCAAAGTCAGCAAGTAAATCGCGCGCTAAATCCACTGCCGATTTGCCAGGAGTGCCGGTACGCAAAAAAATAGCCAGTAACTCGGCATCGGTTAACGCCGCCGGTCCTCGGAGCAACAACTTTTCTCTGGGGCGGTCTTCAGCCGCCCAGTCTTTAATCCCCATGAATATCCCCTTAGCGCGCTGGTTAAAACTAAAGCGTAGAAGAAATGCCCTATCCTTGCCATAATAGTCAGTCTTTTTGTACACACTGGGCCCATTTTATAAATGGCTATAAATAAGCACATTCTATTGGCTGTAAGCGGCGGTATTGCTGCGTATAAATCGGCCGAACTGGTCAGATTGCTACGAAAAAATGGTGCTGAAGTGCGGGTAGTAATGACACAAGCGGCGACCCAATTCGTTAGCACGCTCACATTTCAAGCCTTATCAGGGCACGCCGTACATACCGATTTATTAAACGCTGAAGCCGAGCATGCGATGGACCATATCAGTCTGGCGCGTTGGGCGGATGCCCTATTGATAGCGCCAGCTAGCGCCAACACTATTGCTAAATGCAGCCAGGGATTGGCCGATGATTTGCTGTCCACACTCTATCTTGCGGCCACTTGCCCGGTTTATGTTGCCCCGGCAATGAATCAAGCCATGTGGCATCACTCCGCTACACAAGAAAACATAGCCAAACTAAAAACTCATGGCGTCATTGTCATTGGTCCGGAACCTGGCGAACAGGCATGCGGAGAAACGGGCCTGGGCAGAATGTCCGAGCCTGCTGCGATTTGTGAGCAAATTTCAGCCTCAACCAGCCCCCAGCCTTTACAAGGAGTAAGCGTATTAATAAGCGCAGGCCCGACTCGCGAGCCGTTGGATCCCGTGCGTTATATTACCAATCGAAGCTCAGGAAAAATGGGCTATGCCCTGGCCAACGCGGCGCTGCAAGCTGGTGCAAACGTTACGTTGATTAGCGGGCCAGTATCGCTGCCTGCACCTGCTGGTGTTGATCTGGTAAAAGTAGACACCGCCGCTCAAATGTATCAAGCAATAATATCTCGCGCTGAAGCACATGCTATTTATATTGGTACCGCTGCGGTGGCGGATTACACGCCCATCGAAGTGCAGCCGGAAAAAATCAAAAAGCATGACCATGAAACCAGCATCCTTTTAAAAAAGACTGAAGATATTCTCGCCGCCGTTGCCAAATTGCCTCAGCGCCCTTTCACGGTTGGCTTTGCCGCCGAAACAGAAAATTTAGCGGCCAATGCTGTCGGCAAATTGACTAATAAAAACCTGGATATGATTGCTGCCAATTGGGTAGGGCATAATGCACAAAATGGCGGCTTCGATAGCGAAGTTAACGCCCTGCAATTATTTTGGAAAAACGGACAAAAAAACCTGGCGCTAGCCGATAAACGACTGTTAGCTAAACAACTGATTGATGTCATCGCAGAGAGATTTAATGAAAAAAATACAACTTAAAGTGTTGGATAACCGCATTGGCACCGAGTTTCCACTGCCGGATTATGCAACTGCCGGTGCGGCTGGCCTGGATTTGCGGGCCTGTTTAGATGCAGCGGTAGAATTACAACCCGGCGATACTTGTTTGGTACCCACAGGATTAGCTATTCACATTGCCGATCATCAGTTGGCTGCTGTGCTACTGCCTCGTTCGGGATTAGGCCACAAGCACGGCATCGTGCTGGGCAACCTGGTAGGTCTGATTGACTCAGACTATCAGGGCCAAGTATTTGTCTCCGTATGGAATCGCGGCAACACTGCCTTTACCATCCAAATCGGCGAGCGTATTGCGCAAATGGTGTTCGTGCCGGTGGTGCAAGTCGAATTTGAGCAAGTCGAAGAATTTGATGAAAGCCTGCGCGGCACCGGCGGTTTTGGCCACACCGGACGCCACTAAATCTACTATAAGGCACACACTATGACGCGTATCTTTGCTTTTCTATCGGGTATTGCCGTTTTGATGATTCTGATTGTCGGCGCGGGTATTTATTGGTTAACGTCCTCCGATGTCAGTCAAGCAAGACGTGATGCGGCAAACTCAGTCACTAAGGCCATTGCCTTGAGTCTTTCTGCACAAATAGAACTACGTAACAAAACTTTGGACAAAATGGCGCAAGATCCAGAAGTTTTAGCCGCCGTTTCCAGCGCCAATCCGGCTTTACTCACCTCGGCAGCAGCAAGACTTGATCAACATTTTCCCGATGTCTTAAAGATAAGATTGTTACTACCCGGCGTTAGCGAGTTAGATGAAAAAAGCCTGCCGCGCATGGGCTATGCTGATTTGGATATGGTCAGGCAAACTTTTAGTAAACAACAACCTGCCGCCATACAGGGCGATGAAGGCTCGGATCGACACTTGGCAATAGCCAGGCAAATTAAGCAAAACAATCAAGTTATCGGCGTGGTACTGGCCAGCCTTCGCTATGACTTTATTACGCAAATATTGCAAGCCGCTAATACCGATGATGGGTATTTAGAATTAAAACAAGCCAAGCTGGCGTTAGGAAGCAGCGGCAATCAAGCCCAACAGCCCGATTTAATCCAATTGGCTATACCCAATACCGATTGGGAGCTTCACTACAGCTATACCGAGAGCGGCAGTGTCGGCGATCTAGTAACTATTTCGGGCATTATTTTCATCCCCAGTTTACTGGCGGTGCTGGCTTTTTTTGCAGGGCATAGGAAAATTTCTGAATTGCTGGAAGATGACTTAAGCAGTGTGCTTAAAGCATTTAAGGACATGATGAGCAACAAGCTACAAGGCAATTATCCTGTCCGCCTAAACGAAATGAACGCGGTTATTTCAACATTGGTGCAATTTAAACGGGTATTGGATCACGACGAAAACGACACGTCCTTTTTAGTCAACGAAAGCGACGATGATGATTTAGAGCTGTCAGGATTTTTTGATCAGCCTGACGAAGTTTCTTTTAGTAACCAACCCAGCAGTGACAATTACCATGTGTCAGAGCCCGACGTAGATCATGACGAGCCTCTTGAATTAACAACCACCGCCCCTGCCGTTACCTCTGGCCGTAGTTCAGGCATTTACAGAGCTTATGATATTCGGGGCATTGTTGGGCACACCTTAACTAAAGAAATCGTTTACGACCTTGGTCGCGCCTTGGGTACCTCTGCCAGAGAACAAGGTTGTACAACCATGGTAGTGGGCAGGGATGGCAGAACATCAAGTCCAACATTTGCAGAATCGTTAGCCAAAGGCATTGCCTCAGTGGGCTGTAATGTCCTGGATATTGGCATGGTACCCACGCCAGTGTTGTATTTTGTGACGCAACACACTGATGGTCGCTGCGGGGTCATGGTCACTGGCAGCCATAACCCCCCCGAATACAATGGACTTAAGATGGTCATCAATGGTGAAACTCTGGCCGGTGACAGTATCCAGCAACTTAAGCTCTGTATTGAACGGCAAGCTTTTGCCAATGGTGGTCATGGGAACATTGAACATAATAGTCGCATCGTTAATGAATACATCGGCACCATCTCCGAAGATGTCCACATAAACCGCCCTATGCTGGTGGTGCTGGATTGCGGCAATGGCGTTGCCGGCGAGTTGGGTCCTGTATTATTAAGAACTCTGGGCTGCGAAGTGGTAGAGCTATTTTGTGAGGTCGACGGTAGCTTCCCGCATCATCATCCTGATCCCAGCAGACCGGAAAATCTGGCTGAATTAATCAGTGCAGTCAAACACTACAACGCCGATATTGGACTTGCGTTTGACGGCGATGGTGATCGTTTAGGCGTCGTTGATTCAAATGGCAAGATTATTTGGCCAGATCGACAAATGATGCTGTTCGCCAAAGAAGTACTTGCAGGCAAACCGGGGGCAGAAATCATTTTTGATGTGAAATGCAGTCGCCATTTGCCGGAGCAGATTAAAAAATTCGGCGGCAGACCGTTGATGTGGAAAACCGGGCATTCCTTTATGAAAGCCAAAATCAAAGAAACCGGGGCTAAATTGGCTGGCGAAATGAGTGGTCATATCTTCTTTAATGACCGCTGGTTTGGCTTTGATGATGCGCTATATGCGGCTGCGCGCCTGGTCGAAATACTGTCGCGTGACACCCGTAACAGTGCTGAAATTTTTGCCGGTTTCCCAGACAGCATTAATACCCCGGAACTAACGGTGTTACTCACTGAAGGCGAAAACTTTAAATTTATAGAAAACCTGTTCGCCAAAGCCCATTTTAGTGATGGCAAGATTACCAATATCGATGGCATGCGGGTAGATTTTGCGAATGGCTGGGGCTTGGTCAGGGCTTCAAACACAACACCATCGCTGGTCATTCGTTTTGAAGCCGATTCCAACGAGGCTATGCAAGATATACAAAATCAATTCAGGCAATTGATGAAACAAATCAAACCAAATATTAACTTACCTTTTTAATTCCAAAATTAATCAACAATGCAAAAACGAACCGCTCACCAAATAGCAGATGTATTAATTGAGGCATTGCCTTACATCCAACGCTTCAAAAGCAAAACCATAGTCGTCAAGTTTGGCGGCAATGCCATGGTCGACGAAGCCCTGAAACACAGTTTCGCCCGAGACAGTGTGTTGATGAAACTGGTCGGTTTAAATCCGATTGTCGTTCATGGCGGTGGCCCGCAAATTGGTCAATTACTGGCTAAATTGGGCAAAACCACCGGCTTTATAGATGGCATGCGCATCACTGACAGCGAAACCATGGATGTCGTAGAAATGGTGTTGGGCGGCTTGGTTAATAAAGAGATTGTTAACTTAATCAACATGCATGGCGGCAAAGCGGTGGGTTTAACCGGTAAAGATGGCGACTTCATTCGCGCTAGAAAGCTGCTGATTGACAACCGAGAAACAAGTCTATCGCCTGAAGCGCAAGCCCCGGAAATCATTGATCTTGGTCATGTCGGTGAAGTTGCCAGTATCGATCCTGCGGTATTGAACATGCTCGGCAACAGTGATTTCATTCCGGTGATTGCGCCGATTGGCGTTGGCGAAGATGGCCATTCCTACAACATCAATGCCGATTTGGTAGCGGGTAAAGTCGCGGAAGTGCTGAAAGCTGAAAAATTGATTTTATTAACCAATACTGCCGGCATTTTGGATAAACAGCAGCAATTGCTCACCGGTCTGACACTAAAGGATATTGATGATCTGATTGCAGACGGCACGATTGCCGGCGGCATGATTCCAAAAACACGCTGTGCTACCGACGCGTTAAAAGGCGGGGTCAACAGTGTGCATATTATTGATGGCCGCGTAGAGCATGCGGTGTTACTGGAATTGTTTACTGACCAAGGCGTCGGTACGCTACTGTTGAGCCGCCCGCGATAAGGCATCATTGACATAAGGTCTAAACGCAGACCTTATGTCCTTAATTCTCTGGCTGGCGCATAAATCTTTACCCGGCAGAGAATCACGGCAACGAATATCAAGAAACAACTGATATTCATCGTCATTAACAGGGATTTTTGACAACGACAAACTAAGATCAGTATCTATTGCCGGTGGCCGGTTCATGATGAGTTTATCGTTAAAAACATCGGGAGCAG
>JAUYMX010000549.1 GCA_030699345.1 Methylococcaceae bacterium | reverse complement strand
GGTAAAGATGAGTTGGGCGGTAATCGCACCAGCCACATCCCGGCACACGAATCTGCTGCTACCGTTGCTCCCTTCCGGGCCTGGCGGGGTTTACAGCGTATCGTTGCGAGAGGACCGACACGATTACCATTGAACATTAGCTGTACTGACTAAAGGCCGTGCATTATGCTCGAATGGTCTAAAAAATGCAAGGCTATGAAGTAATTTATATGAAAAAAAAGAGCTACTCAGTTAATTCAAGTAGATTTTGGCTCAACGATGCAAAATCAAACAGCTTAGTATCAGCCAATTGTGATGGCGCCACATTTTGCAAGCTGGTAAAAATTGTTTCCAATCGACCGGGAAATTGCTTGTCCCAACCTTTCAACATGGTCTTCATTGCTTGGCGCTGCAGATTCTCCTGCGAACCGCACAAATTGCACGGGATGATAGGAAATTTTTTGAACGCAGCAAAGCGCTCAATCTCTTTTTCCCGGCAATAAGCAAGCGGCCGAATGACGATATTTTTCTTATCGTCGCTTAGTAGTTTAGGCGGCATGGCTTTAAGCTTGCCGCCATAAAAAATATTCAGGAAAAACGTTTCAAGGATGTCGTCGCGATGATGACCCAAGGCAATTTTGTTAATGTTATTAGCCTCGGCGTAGCCATATAAAGTGCCGCGTCGTAGTCTCGAGCATAATCCGCAAGTAGTATTGCCTTCCGGTATCACCCGTTTAACCACGCTGTAGGTGTCTTTTTCAATGATGTGATAAGGCACACCTATTGACTCAAGGTAAGCTGGCAAAACGTCCTCAGGAAATCCGGGCTGCTTTTGATCCAAATTAACAGCAATCAATTCAAAATCAACCGGCGCAGTTTTTTGCAAGTTGATCAAAATATCCAGCAAGGTGTACGAGTCTTTGCCTCCGGACAAACACACCATCACCTTGTCGCCATCTTCGATCATATTGTAATCGGCGATCGCGTCACCAACGGCGTGGCGTAAGCGTTTTTGTAATTTATTAAATTGAATTCGGGATTTTTGCGTCAGATCTGACATGGTCAGAGAAATTTTTGATGTGGAGAGGTAAGAAATACCGGGGCTCGTGATGACGAACCCCGACAATAAAGTCGTTAACCGTTATAACGTTGAAAAATCAATGTAGCATTTGTGCCGCCGAAGCCGAAACTGTTCGACATGATAGTGTTTAAAGTCACATTATCTTGGCGTTGACGAACGATGGGAATGCCTTCAGCGCCTGGATCAAGCTGGGTAATATTCGCCGACTCACTCAAGAATCCTTCTTCCATCATTAATAATGAATAGATAGCTTCGTTTACACCGGCTGCACCTAAAGCATGCCCAGTCAGCGACTTGGTAGAGCTTACCCAAGGCACTTGACCTTCACCGAACACAGCACGCAAGGCTTCAAGTTCTTTGGTATCACCCACTGGCGTGCTGGTACCATGCGCATTGATATAGTCAACTTTACCTTCAACTGTGGCCATGGCTTGTTGCATGCAGCGCACCGCTCCTTCACCTGAAGGCTGCACCATGTCGTAACCATCGGAAGTTGCACCGTAGCCGACTAATTCAGCGTAAATTTTAGCGCCTCGGGCCTTAGCATGTTCCAGCTCTTCAATCACCAAAACACCGCCGCCGCCGGAAATAACAAAGCCATCACGCGTTTCGTCATACGGACGTGAAGCTGTTGCTGGCGTGTCATTGTATTTAGAAGACAAAGCACCCATCGCATCAAATAACATCGACATGGTCCAATGCACTTCTTCTCCACCACCGGCAAACACGACATCCTGTTTGCCCATCTGGATCAACTCCATCGCATGACCAATACAATGGGCACTGGTCGCACACGCTGAACTGATTGTGTAATTTACGCCTTTAATCTTATAAGGTGTCGCGAGACATGCTGTATTGGTACTGGACATACTTCTGGGCACCATATAAGGCCCGACTTTTTTGATGCCTTTTTCGCGTAAAATATCAGCCGCTTCAACAATGTTTGAGGTTGAAGGCCCGCCGGAGCCCATTACCAAACCGGTTCTGAAATTTGATACCTCCGATTCACCCAAACCTGAATCATCAATCGCCTGTTGCATCGCAATATAGTTGAACGCAGCGCCATCGCCCATGAAGCGTTTTACTTTACGATCGATAAGCTCATCTAAATCTATATTGATTGGCCCATGGACATGACTACGAAAGCCCATATCCTTGTAAACATCAGAAAATACGATGCCTGAGCGACCTTCTTTCAGGGAATCGACAACCTCAGCACGGTTATTACCTATGCTGGAAACAATACCTAATCCGGTTACTACGACTCTTTTCATTGATAGTGCCTCTAAAAATCTTCTGTAGAAGTAAATAGGCCAACTCGCAAATCAGTGGCTTCGTAAATAACTTTGCCGTCAACTTCCATGGTTGCATCAGCAATGACCATCACCCATTTACGCATAATCACTCTTTTAAGATTCACTCTATAAATGACTTTTTTAGCAGTTGGCAGCACCTGACCAGTAAATTTAACCTCTCCAACACCTAATGCACGCCCTTTGCCAGGACCACCCATCCAGCATAGAAAAAAGCCAACCAGCTGCCACATGGCATCAAGCCCTAAGCAACCAGGCATTACGGGATCGCCTTGGAAATGACAAGCAAAAAACCATAAATCGGGATTTATATCGAGCTCAGCAATGATTTCACCTTTGCCATATGCGCCGCCTTCATCGGAGATATGGATTATTCGGTCCATCATTAGCATATTTGGCAATGGTAATTGCGCATTCTTTGGTCCGTACAATTCACCTCTTCCAGACTTCAGTAATTCTTCGCGCGTGAAACTGTGCTGTTTCTCCATTTTGGTAGATACCTTATTTATTCTTATATTAGAGACGCGCATTATCTAACAGAGC
>JAUYMX010000539.1 GCA_030699345.1 Methylococcaceae bacterium | reverse complement strand
GGATATTGACTTAGCGGCTAGATCTAATAACTGTATTTCGCTGCCATCAAATATTTTTACGTTTCTGGTGTCTTTACCTATCAGGTGCGGTAGTAAAGGATTTTCACTGATTATTGATGATTTTAATTGCTTAGCAATTTCTGCCTCAAGCACACGGGTGGTTTTGCCATCGGTTTTTATAACGATCGGTTTTTGCTGGTCGATAGTAATTTCAATAGTTCCATTCGAGGCAGTGAGCGCTTTTTTGGAGGAGAAACCTTCCAAATACTCGACATCGGCGGTATAGACCAAATCAATCGCAACTTGTACACCGGCCTCATTAAAATCTTTATCGACAAGATCAAAGCTTAAGGCTTGATTGGTATAGTCCCTAAAGGTGATTGTCGCTAGTGAGTAACCGGCTTTATTGGCTATGGTAAGTTCCGGCTGATCTTTCGGGTGATCAATGGTGATACCGCGCCAGCTTGGATATAACTCGGTCATGCCATCGCTCATGGCGGTAGCAAGTTTTTTGGCGGCGGTAGGGCCATCGGTTTTGCCTTCACTGAGAAAGCTCAAGCCGGTAGTGCGATATAACTCGCTATCATCTATCCGCCATTCAACGGTAGCAGACAGCAGCGAGTCAGTGGTTTTTTTCGGGTTGCTGGTATAAGCCCGAAATTTGTCTTGACCTGCAGGCGTGGTTATCGCAAAAGCCGGTTGGAATAAGCCGCTAGCTGCAAGCAATGAGAGTGATACAGCAGTATTGATAGGATTAATTAACTTCATTGACAGCTCCAAGCAGGAAAAAAGGGCACGTTAGCACAATGGCGGTAAATAGTGGAAGGTTATGAGTTGGTTTACACATTTAATGATCATGAACCTCTATGCCATGAAATATAAGCTTGTCGAACGGGGCTGAGTAGTTTCCCTAAGCAATTTAAAATAACCCCCAGACGTTTGAACTTAATTGCACTCGTTTTTGTTAAACCGCGACATAAAAGCCATGGCCTGACAGTTTTATTTTATAATTCCCGCCCACCTCGCTTGGCGGGTTCGTATGCGCAATTATTCTTTATTTTCCAATTAGTTAGAATCATGAAAAAACTGTTTAACAAAAGCTTTGTCACTAATTTTATTTCGGTGCTGATTATCGCCATCGGTTATGTCTGCCCGGTGCAACAGGAGCTGGTTAAATCCATAGGATTTTTTGCGTTGTCTGGAGCCATTACCAACTGGCTGGCGATTTATATGCTGTTTGAAAAAGTGCCGTTGCTATACGGTTCCGGCGTGATCCCCAATCGCTTTGAAGAGTTTAAGTTTTCCATCAAGCAATTGATGATGCAGCAGTTTTTTACCGTGGAAAATATTGAGCAATTTATCGAAACTGAAGAGCAGCAAGGCAGTAAGGTGCTGGATCTTGAGCCTTTGTTACAGGCGGTCGATTACGAGCGAATTTATGATGGATTGGTATCGTCGATCATGAATTCTTCTTTCGGCGGTATGTTAATGATGATGGGAGGGGAAGAGGCATTGGTGCCGTTAAAAGAACCTTTTACTGAAAAAATGCGCGGTACTTTGCATGAAATGGTTGAGTCTGATCGTTTTAAAGCGGCGCTGCAGCAAGGTTTGGATGCCAACAAAATTAGCGAGGATATTGTCAGCAAAATTGAAACTGTGATCGATAAACGCCTGAGTGAGCTGACTCCGCAACTGGTTAAAGAGATGGTGCAGCTGATTATCAGCGAGCATCTGGGCTGGCTGGTGGTATGGGGGGGTATTTTTGGCGGCCTGATGGGCGCGTTGTTTGTATTCGCCTGATGACGGCGGTCTGTTTAGCGTTTGATGAGTTTGGCAGTGAAGAAGGCGCGCCGCTGATCATACTGCATGGCTTTTTTGCATCCTCCCGTAATTGGCAGCAAGTGGCGGAAAAGTTGGCCGCTAACTTCCGTGTTTATGTGCTGGATATGCGCAATCATGGTGCTTCTGCACACCATACAGACATGGATTACCCCGCCATGGCAGAAGATGTACGCCAGTTTATCAACCAGCGTGGCCTGGCTAAAGCCAGTCTGCTGGGGCATAGCATGGGCGGCAAGGTGGCGATGTGGATTGCGCTTAATACACCAGAGTTGATAGATAAATTGCTGGTGGTTGATATTGCTCCGGTGAGCTATCAGCATAGTTTTGATGATTTGATTAATGCGTTAAAAGCGCTGCCTTTAGATCAAATCAGTAACAGGAAGCAGGCAGAGCTATGGTTGACCGAGGCAATTCCAGACCTTAGTTACCGGCAGTTTTTGTTGCAGAACTTGATTCTTAAAGATGGCGAATATCAGTGGCGTGTTGACTTGGATATTTTCTACCGGACCGCAGATAACATTATCGGCTTTCCTGATGTACGGCACTTGCCGCCGTATATCGGCGATACATTATTTATAGCCGGCGCGGAGTCTAATTACATCAAACAGGATGCGAT
>JAUYMX010000538.1 GCA_030699345.1 Methylococcaceae bacterium | reverse complement strand
ACTCTTATCCAGCCCGATCAACTTACCCAGGAAGACCAAGTCAAATATTTTCAATCACAAGCTTTTGCCTTTTCTTTAACCGGCAATCAACTAGAAAGTGCCAAATCAAGAATTGAATTACATCGCATATTACCGCCACTTGAGCGCACAAAGAATCAAGCCGCTATTCTAGAAACACTAAACCTATTGCCAGAAGCTACCCTGAAATACGCTCAAAGTGACGAATTAGCAGGTTGGATTTCTTTAGCCAAGCTCTCAAAACTTTTTAATCTTCCTGGTTTTACAGATCAATTAAGTGAATGGCGCAACAGATTCCCTATCCACCCGGCCGATCTGTCAGTATTTATAGCAACTACAGATACAACCGATACCACTAATCAACCCAAATCTATCGCCATTTTGTTACCGGAAACGGGTGCATTAGCACAACCTAGCAAGGCTTTTCTTGCAGGATTTATGGCAGCATACAATCATGCGTCGAGTAACAATAATCTTCGGTTTTACGACACCAATCAAACGCCTTCTTCAACTCTTTACAAACAAGCCCTTACCGAAGGCGCAACCCTAATAATAGGCCCTCTTGATAAGCAATCTATTCAAGACCTCACAAATTCAACTAACCTAGCTGTGCCAGTACTTGCACTGAACCACATTGACGGGTTACAAAAAGAAAATCTCTATCAATTTGCACTTAGCCCAATAGATGACGCTAAAGAAATTACCAATAAAGCTTGGCTTGACGGTCATCACAAGATTTTAACTCTGATCCCTGACACTCCATCTGGACAGCGTATCAATAATTATTTTACTGAGAACTGGAGGGGGGTTGGCGGAAGCCTACTAGAGACACAGACTTACAATATAAAAGAAACTGACTTTTCCTTACCCATTAAAAAACTACTTAATATTGACGAGAGTGAAGAGCGCTTTCACCAACTTCTAACAATTATACCTACGGCAAAATTTTCTCCCAGAAGGCGGCAAGATGCACAAGCCCTTCTTCTAAGCTCTAAAAGCAGCGAGGCGCGCTCAATCAATCCCCAACTAAAATTTTATCAAGCAAACGACTTACCTGTTTACGCAATGCCCAATATATATTCAGGCGTACCCAATCAAACGCAAGACACAGACCTAAACAATATAATTTTCTGCGATATACCATGGATATTAGAAAAATCCCACGCTGGCGAGTTGAGTATGAATTCTCAAATTAACAGCTGGCAAAAGTTTCCGCTCGAATACCTTAGATTATTTGCAATGGGGCTAGATGCCTTTCAATTAGTCTCTGAGTTAGATGGTTTAAACAATAAATCATTAGCAGGAGCATCTGGAAGACTAACACTAGATAATGAAAATAGAATCAGACGTGCTTTGGTTTGCGCACAATTTATTAATGGTCTTCCTGAATAAATTCGACAATCCCCCTCACATAACCGCGGGGTTACCATCATCAATTATAAATACCTTGCCTCACAATTTAATTTTGAAAAAAATATTGTATGTTTGAAAACATTAAAAAAAAGGCAACACATTTACTAAGTGGACAAAATGCAGAAGATAAAGCTTACTTATATCTAATAGATAAAGGGCTTAAATTAGTCTTACGTAATTTTCGCTGTAAACAAGGAGAACTTGATTTAATAATGTACGATCATCTTACATTAGTCATCATTGAAGTTAGATTCCGAAATACAAATAAATACGGTAGCGCTTCTGAAAGTGTAACTAAAACTAAGCAACAACGCATTATCACAGCTACCCAAGTATTCTTATCAGGAGCAAAGTTAGATTGTCCAATTCGTTTTGATGTTATAGCAATTTCAGGTGATAACAGCTTAGAGTGGATAAAAAATGCATTTTATTAAGGCTATGTCACTGTTAGCTAGTGGTTTACACTCTTGTAATAGAAATCAATGAGATAAGGAGGCAAAATGAAAGCCGACGAATTCAAAGTATTTGATGAAGCTCTTGAAAATCTAACGCCGCACCAAAGAGGGCTAGT
>JAUYMX010000534.1 GCA_030699345.1 Methylococcaceae bacterium | reverse complement strand
GAAAAAAAATAAAAAATGCCTAATCCTTTGCATCTACTCCCTATTTTTGTTGCTTTATGGTTCTCACCTGTTTGCATTAGAGAGTGATGCTGAGCAGCCTATCGTTATTGATTCGGATACGGCGACTTACGATGATGCTACTCAGTTGAGTACATATACCGGTAACGTGATTTCGGTGCAGGGTAGTATTCGTGTCAATTCCGATAAATTGGTCGTGCATTTTAAAGATGGTGAGGCGGAAAAATTGGTCTTTACCGGCAAAATGGCAAAATTTAAGCAAACGCCCAGTGAAGGTGCAGAGGATATTACTGGTGAGGCATTTACCGGGGAGTTTTATCCTAAGAGAAATTTGCTGGTGTTAATTAATAACGCTACCGTTTGGCAGGGTAGTGGCGCCTACTCCAGTGATTATATTGAGTACGATATTAAAACCTCGCTAGTTAAGGCTGGCGAAAAAGCCTCAGACAGCAAGCGCGTTCATGTAATAATCAAACCTAAAGCCAAGCAATAGTAACTTCATGAGTCATCTTGCAGCGCATCAGCTGATTAAAAATTACAATAAACGCAACGTAGTCAACGGTGTTTCTTTGCACGTTGATACCGGCGAAGTGGTTGGTTTGTTGGGGCCAAATGGTGCCGGAAAAACCACCAGTTTTTATATGATGGTGGGCTTGATCAAGGCGGATAAAGGTCAAATTACGTTGGATGGCAGGGATATTACCCACCACCCGATGCATTTGCGTGCCGCACAAGGTATTGGCTATTTGCCGCAGGAGCCTTCAGTTTTTAGAAAATTGACTGTGGCTGATAATTTACGCGCTGTTTTGCAGATTCGAGCTGATTTAACTGAAGGGCAAGCCGAATTGGTTATTGAGGAATTGCTGCAAGAGTTTCATATTCTGCATTTACGTGATCAACTGGCCTTGAGTTTATCGGGCGGAGAAAGACGGCGCGTGGAAATTGCTAGGGCGCTCGCTACTAATCCGCAATTCATATTACTTGATGAGCCATTTGCCGGTGTTGACCCTATTTCGGTTGAAGACATCAAAAAAATTATTGAGCATCTAAAAGATCGTGGCATTGGTGTTCTGATTACCGAGCACAATGTCAGGGAAACATTAGGTATTTGTGATCGTGCATATATACTTAACGACGGAAGAGT
>JAUYMX010000030.1 GCA_030699345.1 Methylococcaceae bacterium | reverse complement strand
CAGAGCATATGAGATTGAAGCACCGTGGCAAGGTTATTTGTGGGTGTTGCCCGCGCTGGTATTATCGGGATTAATGCTGGGGGCGTTAGGCTTGTTGTTGTCGTCATTCATTAAACAATTGGAAAACTTTGCCGGGGTGATGAACTTTGTGATTTTTCCGATGTTCTTTATGTCAACCGCGTTGTACCCGTTATGGAAACTGCAAGAATCCAGTGAGCTGTTAAAAAACCTGGCCCAGTACAATCCATTCTCGCAAGCCGTAGAACTGATTCGCTTTGCCTTATACGGGCAGTTTAATCAGACGGCATTTATTTACACTTTAAGTGCGTTTGTGATTTTCATGGCCGCTGCAATTATCGGTTACAACCCTTCCAAAGGCATGATGGCACGTAAAGGCGGTGCCGGGGGATGACATTATTGCCTGATCTAGCAGCGGCGCAAAAAATTAACAGCTTTTTGTGAACCAATGAAAAACTCTTTCTTTCTGGTGATTCCCAAGCAGCAGAGTAATGCGTTGCGCCTGAAAGAATTTGAAGAAAAAACCCTGCAACACTGGATTAATGAACTCCCAACAGCTAATCCTGGCCTGGCCACTCGCTTGATTCATGATTTTCTCGCCGAGTTTAATAGCCTGGAAATGCCTGCTCAGTTACGACTGTCGGCATTGGAATTATTAAGGCCCAGCGTGCTGATCATTGAGGATTATCTTCGTTCCAGACTGATTACTACGGGATTTCCAAAAGGCGACGAGGACAAAAAAATCCTCGCCGTGCTGGTGTCAATACAGCGACACACCACGATCGGCTACTGGATAGTGCTCAAGGAGTTGACTCAGCGTGACGCCGGTTGGTTTCAAGGTAAAAATATCGCAGTGGCTATTCAACGCTGTATCAAAGGCTTAAGTAGCGTGGTTATTAGTCATTTTGTTATGGGTATGGCCGTGCCTGACTGGGTGTGGATAGACTTACATTCGTTGTATCGGTTAAGCGTAAAAACCAAAAAAGACACCACTAAAGTCGCCAACGATGCCGGGCAACTTAATAAGGGCAGTAGTCCAGAAGAATGTTACCGGCAAATTCTGTTGCTTAGCCTGACTGATCCCACCGGATTGATGCAAAAAGAAGTGCTGCTGGTATATAAATTTATAGAAACCATGGACGACTTGGTCAGTTTGAAAAACCAACCGATTGCCGGTCAACAATTGCAGTGCGTTATCCAGACCGATGAAGATTTACCGCCGTTTTTTGACAATAGCTCAGCCAAGCCAGATGTATCAAGGCAGTACCTGGATTTAACAAAACTGCACAAGGCTTTGATCAACAAACAAAAATTGGGCAGTACCTCGGAAGCTCGATTTAGTTCAGTGCATGTGCTTAAAAACGACAGCGGCAAACCTACCTTAGAAATATTGTTTTACCTTGAAAAACGCTGTTCTGGTGTTTAAATTCAAGGTGCTGCACTTTTTCCTGACCGTTTGTATCGCTTTGTCGCTATAGGATTGGAAGCGACTCATGATTTGTTGATGTCGCAGTCTATGCCGGCACCAAAAGATTTAGAGTTTTTGATGCAAACAGCGTCAGAGCGATTATTGTCCTGTAATTTTAATAAAACCGGTGCGTTGTCTGTCGGCAGTCTGGTGAGTTTTAGAAAGACCGATATTGCTGAACATCGCCGGTCTTTGGGTATAGTCAGTAAGCTCGTGGTAGAAAAACAAAGCGGCAAGATAAGTGTCGGACTGCAGTTGTTGGCGCGGCAGTCTTTACCGGTTACTTATGTGCATATCGATACCGGCATTAGCCAAAAAGGTTTGTTTTACGGCATCAAAGAACCCGATGGCGAAAAAGGTTTCTTACTGACGGATAATTTTGTACTTAAAAACGACGACATCATTCGGATGACCTTAAAAAATGAAGATCTACCAATCATTCTGGGAAATAGACGCAATGTCGGTTTGGGGTATTGGCAGTTTGAATGCAGACGTCTTGCTGAAAATGCCAAGGCTAGCGTACCCGCCAAAAAAGGTTACGATTTCATTTGAGTAAACTGCAGGGTTTTTATGGTTTATTCAGGTAGAATGCGCCACCGAATTACCATTGCCTGTGCAAGCAGCGAGCGTAAATTCTGAACGCTTCGACAGATTGTCTTCGAGCGGTTAAAACACTTTTGATCTCTTGACGGATTGATACATGAAAATACTTATTCTGGGTGCGGGTGTGACCGGTTCATCGGTTGCCGAAGCCTTGGCTAGCGAAGAAAACGACATTGTTGTCGTTGATTTTAGAACCGAACTGCTTGATGCCCTTAAAGAGCGTTTTGACATCGCCACTGTGGCAGGAAATGCCGCTCAACCTAGTGTTTTAGAACAAGCTGGCGCTCAAACGGCTGACATGATTATCGCCGTTACCGATCGCGATGAAACCAACATGCTGGCCTGTGTCATTATTAATGCGCTGTACAGTCGGCCCAAAACAATTGCCCGTGTCCGTGCAATTGATTATTTAAAAAATCCCCTACTGTTTGGCCCGAATGGCATTCCGGTCGATATTGTCATCAGTCCTGAACAAATTGTCATGGAATCCATTCGCAATTTAATCGAATTTCCCGGTGTGATGCATATTTCCGATTTTGCGGGCGGTTTGGTGCGGTTATTCTCTGTCAAAGTCGTGGCAGACGGATCGTTAACCGGTAAAAAAATCAAAACGCTTAAAAAGCGTTTGGTCGGCGGTAAAATTCGAGTCGTGGCAATATTCCGGCAAGGCATTCCACTCACAGTCAACGGTGAAGCCGTTATTGAAACGGGCGATGAAGTATTTTTTGTCTCGCCGCGGGAAGAAGTACGTCGGGTCTTGAAAGAACTGAACAAGCTTGAAGCACCATTAAAAAGAATAATTATTGCCGGTGGCG
>JAUYMX010000525.1 GCA_030699345.1 Methylococcaceae bacterium | reverse complement strand
AAAAGCGAGAAGCGCAGGAAATTGGCGGAATCCGGGTCGCCTTTTCTTTGGATACTTTCTTTTGGCGAAGCAAAAGAAAGTAGCTCGCCTGTCGGTGCGAGAACCGGCATTAAAATAAACTGTCGCGATAGCGACACCAGCGATTCTTGAGTATCAATAAAGGTCATTTCTTTTGGATTGCGTAACCAAAACTCCCGTATACCGCGCCGAGCACTGACGTTGTCCTCGGGAATAGCCCGAAGGGGTACGGCAAGGAGGCCGTATGTTGACAATGGGGCAGGAGCCTCATTTGGCAACCCCCGATGACAACGGCAGCGCGCAGGAAATAAGCGGTATCCGGGCGGCCTTTTCTTTGGATACTTTCTTTTCGACTGCAGGGATGCAGGAGGTAGAGCAACGCAGGAGCAGTTGCCGAGGCCGCGCAAAAGAAAGTATCACGCCTTCGGGTGCGGGAACCCGATTTAAAAAAATCGTCGCTTGCGACACAATAATTTTTAAATCTAAACTGCGTAACATCAGTTATTAATGAATACCAAAAAACTCAAGGAGGCAGAGAGTAGGCATTTCAGCCGGGTTACTCACTGTGTGAGGAGGTAGCGTTTTCTGTTGATGTAGGCCGGGAAAAAATCCGACGCCAAAACCACAGTTCTAAAATTCCGCCCGTTAGTAATGCGAGTTTACCGAACATCGGTAAGCCAATGACATAGAAAAGCAGAGCAGCTAACAGAATGAATGCGGTTACAGTGTGATGTTTCATTTTTAACTCTTTGTTGGGTTTACATTTTTAAAGCGGCAAACTTGCAGTCACCACGAGTTGACTGCAAGTTTTAACGCTAATAAATATCTACGGATTGCAGCTTACTTCTTAGCTTCCACCGCACCTAAACCAAATCCGCCGTTGTTTTCAGCGCAAGTACGCTCGTAACGATCAAGCAGGATGTTTTTGCCGGAATGCTGGGCGTGCTCTACTTCAAAATGCCAGCCGTTGGCGGCGTCTTTTTCCGTCCATTTACGTGCGGGAATAGTCACTGTAAACGGGCGAGTATAGACAGTGGGGTCGGTCAGCACTGCTTCATAGTTGTAGCGGGTAGCGTCCGGAGAAAAGATGTATTTTTCTTGGATGTGACCGTTTTCGCTGATGAACTCGCCGGTTCTGCCAAACAATGCTTTACCATTTTGGTTGCTGACATCGACTACCAATGTATTGCCTTCCCAATGGCCGCGTGAGTCGCCGTTCCATAATTTGATGTTATCCGGTAAGTGCGGTTTGCCATCCAAATGGATGATACGGGTTCCGGAATTGAAGAAGAAAACCACATA
>JAUYMX010000502.1 GCA_030699345.1 Methylococcaceae bacterium | reverse complement strand
TATGTTCATCTTCTTGGGTACGCCGGTGCCCTGCCCTGATTGCCTGAGTTTCCAGAGAATAATCTTGCCAGTTAATGTCTTTCATCGGTTTACAACGCGTGTTTTAGATAAGTGTCGAGACAAGTGGTCGTTAGCCACAGTTTTGCATTTCGATTATAAAGTTTTCAGAATTGCGCACAGTTTGAGCACTGTCATTACGTAACGCTTCGGTGCGTGCCAAGTAAGCATCATCAATGTCACCGGTGACATATTGATTGCTAAAACATGAGGTATCGAAGTGAGCAATATCAGGATTACCTTTGCGCACTGCCTCAATCAAATCATCTAAGTCCTGGTAAATGATATGGTCAGCACCAATTGCTTCACAGACGTCCTGTTCGGTACGGTCATGGGCAATCAGCTCATGAGCGGCTGGCATATCGATGCCGTAAACATTGGGATAACGCACTGGCGGCGCTGCAGAAGCAAAGTATACTTTTTTGGCGCCCGCATCTCTGGCCATTTGAATGATTTGCGCGGAAGTAGTGCCGCGGACGATTGAGTCGTCAACCAACAACACATTTTTGCCTTCAAATTCTAAACTGATGGCATTTAACTTTTGCCGAACTGATTTTTCGCGCATTTGCTGACCCGGCATAATAAAGGTCCGGCCGATATAGCGATTCTTTATAAAGCCTTCGCGGTATTTGACACCCAACTTGTTAGCCAACTGCAACGAAGAGGTTCTACTGGTATCAGGAATGGGAATAACCACGTCTATATCATGATCAGGCCATTCCCTGAGAATTTTAGTTGCCAGTTTCTCACCCATCCGCAAGCGCGCTTTGTAAACTGAAATACGATCAATAATGGAGTCGGGGCGCGCAAAGTAAACATACTCGAAAATGCACGGGCTATGATCAATACTCTCGGCGCATTGCCTGGTATGCATGGCACCTGATTGCTCAACGAAAACCGCTTCACCTGGCTGTATATCACGTACCAAATTGAATCCCAGCACATCCAACGCCACGCTTTCAGAAGCCATCATGATTTCAGAACCTTCCTTGGTATTTCTGGTACCAAACACAATAGGTCTAATGCCGTGCGGATCTCTAAAACCCAGAATGCCGAATCCGGCAATCATGATAACTACCGCATAAGCGCCGCGACAACGGCGATGGACGCCTGCGACCGCTTGAAAAACATCGTCGACACTCAACTGTAATTTACCCAGACTTTGCAATTCGTGCGCAAAGACATTTAACAACACTTCCGAATCAGAATCGGTGTTGATATGGCGCTGGTCTTCGACAAACAAGGCTTTTTTGAGTTCTTCGGTATTGGTCAGATTGCCATTATGGGCAAGCGTCAAACCAAACGGAGAGTTAACATAAAAAGGCTGAGCTTCAGCGGAGCTGGTACAGCCTGCGGTGGGATAACGCACATGAGCAATACCCATATTACCGCGCAATTTCAGCATTTGCGCATTAGTAAAGACATCACGGGCCAAGCCGTTTTCCTTACGCAAATGCAAACGACTGCCTTCGCAAGTCACAATACCGGCCGCATCTTGCCCACGGTGTTGTAAAACGGTCAATGCATCAAAAAGGTCTTGATTAACAGCTTGATGTTAAACGATTGCAGCAATACCACAAATTACAATTACCTGATCCTGAAAGAATAGTTAATGATACTTTACGTATTCGTCA
>JAUYMX010000492.1 GCA_030699345.1 Methylococcaceae bacterium | reverse complement strand
CTAACTTCATTACGGGTGAAGCTCATGCTCTTTCTTTGGGTTTAACTGAAGAAATTGAATATTTAAAAAAGCAGCAACGATTGACCTTTGCCAGAATTGGTAAAACCAATCCAATCAGCCTCTTAGATTATCTTGATAATCATGGTTATCGCGGTTTGAACAATGCGTTGAAACTGCCCCAAGCCGACATAGTCAAAGCCGTGACCGATTCAGGTTTACGTGGTCGTGGCGGTGCAGCATTCCCGACTGGAATCAAATGGAATACCGTACTTAACACTCCCTCCGAACAAAAATACATTATTTGTAACGCTGATGAAGGCGATTCAGGCACCTTCTCCGACCGGATGGTAATGGAAGGCGACCCGTTCGTGCTGATTGAAGGCATGACCATTGCTGGTCTGGCTGTAGGTGCGACACAAGGCTACATATACCTGCGTATTGAATACCCGCATGCTTTCGAAATAATTAACTCTGCAATTGATACCGCCTATAAAGAAGGGTATTTGGGCGAAAACATCCAAGGTAGCGGCAAAGCCTTTCATCTGGAAGTTAGACTCGGCGCTGGCGCTTATGTTTGCGGTGAAGAAACGTCTCTCATGGAAAGCTTAGAAGGCAAGCGTGGCTTGGTTCGTTTTAAGCCACCTCTTCCTGCAATCAAAGGCTTATTTGGTCAGCCTACGGTTGTCAACAATGTAATTTCTCTAGCCTCTGTACCCATCATCTTGGACAAGGGAGGCGACTATTATCGCGATTTCGGCATGGGGCGTTCACGCGGCACATTACCTATTCAATTAGCCGGAAACATTAAACACGCAGGTTTGGTTGAGTCAGCGTTTGGTCTAACCCTAAGAGAGCTGCTTTATGATTTCGGTGGCGGTTCTGCATCAGGTAGGCCCATTCGAGCAGTGCAAGTTGGTGGACCATTAGGCTCATATATGCCCGAATCTCAATTCGATACCCCATTAGATTATGAAGCCTTTGCGGCAATTTGGGCGGTACTTGGTCACGGTGGTATTGTGGTATTTGACGACACGGTCGATATGGCTGAAATGGCAAAATACAGCATGGAGTTTTGCGCCATTGAATCTTGCGGCAAATGCACGCCCTGCCGAATCGGCTCTACACGTGGCTACGAGGTAATGGACGACATCATCAATCGTCGCGATTTGGATAAAAATATCCCTTTACTAAGAGATCTTTGCGACACCTTACT
>JAUYMX010000482.1 GCA_030699345.1 Methylococcaceae bacterium | reverse complement strand
GGATTTGAGTCCACGCCCTAATTCTTGCATGGCTGAAATCAGGTTCGGGTCGTTAATCAGGTCGCTCATTTTCTCTCCTTGGGGGCGCCGTATTTTACGGCTTTGAAAATAAGCGGTTACACGGATTTATTTACACCCTCAGGGCATGCTGTTTATGCCCGACATTTCCGATATTTCAATGTGTCACTGGATTGTGGTTTTACTGCCGCCGCTTTATTATTGAATACCGTTACTACGATAGATTTTTCCGTCCAATATTAAAGGATTCCCGCTTTGCGTTACCGTCGCGCTCAAACGCCTGGAGGCTCTTACTTTTTTACTGTGGTGACTTATCGGCGACGCAAATTTCTTTGTGAACTGGATAATGTTGAGCTATTGCGGACGGCGTTTCTAACCGTAAAATTAGCACATCCTTTTACTATCGACGCTTTTGTTCTGCTGCCGGAACATCTGCACTGCATATTGACTTTGCCGCAAGGCGATAAGGATTATCCAATGCGGTGGAATGCTATCAAAAACTATTTCACCCGCCGTTGCTTGGATCTCTACAAGTCTTCCCCTACGCTCTCCCAAAAACGCAAACGGGCGCAAACCGTTTGGCAACCGCGCTATTGGGAACACCAAATTCGCGATGATCAGGATTTTGAAAAACATTGCGATTACATTCATTGGAATCCTGTTAAGCATGGGCTTGTGACTCATCCCCGCCACTGGCCATATTCGAGTTTTCAGCGCTTCGTTAATCTTGGGATTTATCCCCCAAATTGGACAGCGTCTTCTAGGGGCATTGAGGATGATGGTTATGGAGAATAATTACTGGATCTAACGTAATTGAAGTTATCTCCGCTTAGCCCTCATCCAATCCTAACCCAATCTTCATCAAATCTTAATCAAACCTCTAGGTTTGCCCTCATCTTGCTGCTGTAATCTCTACGCCATCGTCGCGACATCTGCATTTTGCAGGTCGCAAACTTTGGGGATGACGGTTTTACCGCTCATCATTAAAAACAACAGAATAGGGGTTTAGCGAATATGCCACTCGGGTTTGGAAATATTTTCAACGGGCTCTTTAAGCAATACGGTCACACGGTGATTTTATTGCTGCGGTTTATCGACATCACTATGTTGTTGGGCGCGGCATGGGTCACTCATTATTACTGGTTGCGCGAGTTTGTTATCGATCAGGATTATCGGATCGTCATTGCGTTGGGCATTCTGGCGGCCATTATCTTTTTCGAAATCGGCCAGGTCTATCGCCCCTGGCGCAGCGACGCGATGCGCGGCGAAATTCCACGCATCGTCAGGGCGTGGGTATCGGCCATCGTGTCGGTTATCTCCATTGTTGCACTGGTGCGTTTGCATTTTTGGTTTGGTTCCAGTTATCGCTGGATCATTACTTGGTGGGGGTTGGGGTTGTTGTTCGTGCTGACTGCGCGTTTCCTACTTTCTCAACTTTTGCAATTATTGCGGGCTCGCGGTTGGTCTCAGGGCCGTATCATCCTGGTTGGATTAAATCAGATGGCAGTGGCGGTGAGCAGACAGCTGAATCAATCAAACTGGGCCGGTTTGCAAGTGATCGGTTATGTCGATGATCGTGCCGAAGGTCGCAAAGCGGTGGCTGATTCGACTTTACCGAGACTCGGCAGTTTGCAGGATCTTACCGACATCGTCACTAAAGAAGCTATTGATGAAGTGTGGATTGCGTTTCCCGGTGAATCATTGGCTGAACGTGCGCAATATCAATTGCGGCATTTGCCGGTCAGTATCCGTTTGGTGATCGATTGCTTCGCGTTTAAGCAAAGTAAATTTCTCAGCTTAAACACAGTAGCCGGTATTCCGACCTTAGATTTTTCGGTGTCGCCGCTGCATGGTATTAATCGTTACATCAAAGAGATTGAAGATAGATTCTTCGCGTTCATTATTTTGGCTTTGATCAGTCCGTTGCTGTTGTTCCTGGCTATCGGCGTCAAGTTCAGTTCGCCCGGCCCGGTGTTTTATCGCCAAGAACGGGTAGGCTGGAACAATCGTTCTTTCACGATTTTAAAATTCCGTTCGATGCCGGTAGACGCTGAAGCTAAAACCGGCGCGGTGTGGGCAAAGCCCGGAGAACAGCGCGCGACTCGTTTTGGTGCTTTCTTACGCCGGACCAGTCTGGACGAATTACCACAACTGATTAATGTGCTCAGAGGCGATATGTCGTTGGTCGGGCCGCGTCCGGAACGCCCTGATTTTGTCGAAGTCTTTAAAGAGCAAGTGCCTAACTACATGAAAAAACACAAGGTCAAAGCAGGCATCACCGGTTGGGCGCAAGTTAACGGCTGGCGCGGCGACACCGACTTAAACCGTCGCATCGAACACGATTTGTATTACATCCAGCATTGGTCGATTTGGTTTGATTTAGAAATCGCCTTTCGCACCGTGCTGACCGGTTTTATCAATAAAAACGCTTACTAAGGAAAAATCTGCCATGTTTAAATTGATTCCAATTATGTTTGTTTCTGTACTGTCAGCCTGTGCGCTGGCACCGGGCATGGATATGAATAACGATAACGGTTTGTCTGAAATCGAGTTTCCGACCATGAAAGACGGTCATTTGGTTAAAGAAAAGGCCCGTATCGTGCCGATTACCGCCGACTTGATTATGGAACGTGAAGCAGCTCGTCATCAGGCAGTCAACAATCTGCCGCCGGTTGATCCGATGAAAGTCACCTACCAGATTGGCCCGCAGGATCGTTTGCAAATCACTGTCTGGGAGCATCCGGAACTGAATGATCCCGGCAGTGAAAAAATAATGCCGGAATTGGCCGGTAAAGTGGTTGATGAAAATGGCGACCTGTATTACCCCTATGTCGGCAGCATGCATGTGGCCGGCAAGACCGTCACTGAAGTGCGTGAAGATCTGACACGTGAGCTGTCTAAATACTTTAAAAAGGTCAAATTGGATGTGCGGGTGTTGTCGTTCCAGGCGCATCGGGTAGCGGTGGTTGGCGAAGTGACAACGCCTGGCGTACAAACCATGAACGAAACACCGTTGACCGTTGCTGAGGCCATCACGCGTGCCGGCGGCGCAACTAAAGACTCTGACTTGAATAACGTCGCATTGGCACGTGACGGCAAACTTTATAAGTTGGATGTGCAGTCGTTATACGAAAAAGGCCAAAGCACTCATAACCTGTTGTTGAAAGAAGGCGATGTGCTGAACATCGGCGATCAAAAAGACAACAAAGTCTTCGTGATGGGTGAGGTTAATCGTCAGCAAGCCATCCAGATCAACAAAGGCCGGATGAGTCTGTCGCAAGCGCTGGCTGAGGCTTCCGGGGTTGACTTCAATACGTCTCGTCCTGGCGATATTTACGTACTCCGCGCCGGCGACATGAAACCGGAGATTTTTCAACTGAATGGCGAATCCCCTGATGCGATGATTTTGGCGGATCAGTTTCCCTTGCAGGCGCACGATACCTTGTTTGTGGGCACTGCTGGCGTGACGCAATGGTCGCGCGTGCTGAACCAGATTTTACCAGGCTCATTTACCGCCATTATGTCGCAAGCCGCGATGATGGGAATGTAAGACCATCTTTAACATGATGGCTGCATAGATGCAGGTGCGGCCATTTAAGTTAAGTCGTTCGTGGTGAGCTTTGTCGAACCATGAATGACTTAACGATAGATTTCGGATATTTCCATTCATCCTTCGACAAGCTCAGGACGAACGGAAAAATCATTTAGAACTTTCCAAACTATTGGGATCTGGACATGTATTCACAAAATGAAGCGACACCATTGCCGCCGATTAATCCATCCAGGATTGAAGAGCAAGGCGTCAGTATTCGCGACTATCTCGACCTGCTATTTGAAGGCAGAAAAACTATTGCCATAGCGCTGATTTCGGTGCTGTTTATCACATCAATTTACTTAGTGTTGGCACCGCGCACCTACAAGGCGGACGCGCTACTCAGAATCGACAAAAACAAAGCACTGCTGTCGGCCACACTGCGCAGCGATGCCAGCCAAGCGCCCGCTGAAGCAGACAGCCCACGCGCGCAACGTGAAGTGGAAATCCTGCGTTCCCGTTCCGTGCTCGGCAAAGTAGTAGAAGATTTGAACTTGATGGTGGAAGCCTCGCCAAGCTACTTTCCGGTTATCGGCGAAACGCTGGCGCGCAGGCATGACGTGCATGATGGCGTTGCCGATGCATGGTGGGGATTCAGCAGTTGGGCGTGGGGAGGCGAAAAGATAAAAGTTGCCGATTTCACTGTGCCGGATCGTTATCTTGATAAAGAATTTACTCTGGAAGCATTAGATTCCGGTCGTTTCCGCTTGCTCGGCCCTAAAGGCCAAGAGCTGGCTGAAGGCCGGGTTGGTGAGTCGGTCAGCGCTGATATTGGCGAATCTACTCCTGTGGCTATTAAGCTTGATGCCTTTGAGGCCCATCCCGGTACGCATTTTGAAGTGGTTCGTAAAACCTCATTGGCCGCTATCGAAACTTTGCAACAAGCCTTTGCCGTTAAGGAAGTATCCAAAGATACCGATATTTTGAGTGTTGAGCTTAAAGGTAGCGATCCTGAGCAACTGGCTAAATCGGTGAATAACATCGCCAATATTTATGTTAACGCGTCGGTAAATTGGGAATCAGCCGAAGCCGGGCAAAAGCTGGCGTTTTTAGAAAGTCAGTTACCTGTTGTTAAGGAACGACTGGAAAAGGCAGAACAAGGCTTGAGCGCGTTCCGCCAACAGCATGGCGCAGTCGACATCTCTGCTGAAGCTGAAATCCTGCTGAAACAGGCCGCAGAAATGGAGACCATGGGCATTCAGCTCAAACAAAAGTACGACGAGCAAAGCCAACGCTTAGAGTCCGCGCATCCCGACATGGTTGCCACTAACACGCAAATCAAGCGTATCAATGGCAAGCTGGGGGCGTTAGAAAAACGCATTAAAGACCTGCCGCGCACGCAACAAAGCGTGGTCAGCCTGTCGCGTGATGTGCAAGTGAATACTGAGCTTTATACCTCGCTGCTGAATAGCGCTCAGGAACAACGCATCGCTGCGGCCGGTTCACTTGGCAACTCGCGCATCGTTGATTTTGCGGTTACGCCGGAAAAACCGTATTGGCCGAAGCCCAGCTTGATGTTGGCTATCGCCAGCTTATTGGGACTGAGCTTGGGTTCGGCGTTAATTTTCCTCAGGCATTCTTTGCAGCGTCATGATAACTACCCGGCGTTGCTGGAATATCAAGTAGGCCTGCCGTTGTTTGCCGCCATTCCACATAGCAAAAAACAACGCAAGTTAGGCCGACTGATCAATGGGGGCAGGGAACGTCAAGCCGGTATTCTGGTCAGCCAGGATCCGCTGGATATTTCCGTCGAATCGTTGCGCGGTCTGCGCACCACGCTGGAAGCGACCTTAGCCAGCAGCGAAAGTAAAGTCATCATGGTCAGCAGTCCGGCGCCGAGCATGGGTAAGTCGTTTGTCAGCACCAACTTGGCGGCGTTGCTTGCGAGTATCAAAAAGCGCGTATTAATCATTGATGCCGACATGCGCAACGGCCGTCTGCATGAAACCTTTGCGGTCGATAAACAGCCCGGGTTGTCGGACTTGCTGGCAGGCAGAGCGACTTTGGGCGAAGTGATTGTTAGCTTGCCCGATATTGGCATCGACTTGATACCGCGCGGCAGTATGGTGTTGAATCCGTCGGAATTGTTGGTGCTCGGTCAACTGGAAGAAACGTTGGAGCAATTGATGAGTTTTTATAATCATGTCGTGATCGATTCACCGACGATTTTAGGCGCTACCGATGCTGCGATTATGGGCAAACATG
>JAUYMX010000469.1 GCA_030699345.1 Methylococcaceae bacterium | reverse complement strand
TTTCTTACGCGAGTTAATTTCCAATGCCTCAGACGCGGCTGATAAGCTCAGATTTGAAGCATTATCCAACGAAAGCCTGTATCAAGGCGATAGCGATTTAAAAATCCGTATCGAATTTGATACCGATAAACGCACTATCTCCATTATAGATAACGGCATCGGCATGACCCGAGCGGAAGTGCAAGAGCATATCGGTACGATCGCCAAGTCCGGCACCAAGCAGTTTTTTGAAGCCTTAACCGGCGATCAAGCTAAAGATAGTGAATTGATTGGTCAATTCGGTGTGGGCTTTTATTCGGCTTTTATTGTTGCCGATAAAGTCACTTTAACCACTCGCAAAGCGGGTGCTGATAAATCTGAAGGCGTACGTTGGGAATCAGCAGGTGAGGGCGATTACACCTTAGAAACAGTTGAAAAAGAAGGTCGCGGTACTGAAATCGTCCTACATTTAAAAGCAGATGAAAGTGAATTTTTGGACGGTTTCCGAATCCGTTCTATCGTCAGAAAATTCTCTGATCATATTTCCTTGCCTATTGTTATGGACAAAGAAATTACGCCGCCAGTTGAAGAAGGTGAAGAGCCAAAGCCGGTAGAAATCGTCGAAGAGACTATCAATAGCGCTTCTGCACTGTGGACTAAAGCCCGTCATGAGATTTCCGAAGAAGATTACAGCGAGTTTTATAAACACGTTGCACATGACTTTCAAGAACCGCTAACACACGTACATAGCAAAGTTGAAGGTTCCAACGAATACACCTTGTTGCTGTATGTGCCGTCACGTGCGCCGTTTGATTTATGGGACAGGGATGCCAAACACGGCGTCAAACTGTACATACGCAAAGTGTTTATTACCGATGATGCCGAGCAATTGATGCCGCGTTATTTGCGTTTTGTTCGCGGCATTATCGATGCCAACTCGTTGCCGCTGAATGTTTCCAGGGAAATTCTGCAACAAAGCAAGCAAATCAATTCCATCAAATCCGGCGCAGTTAAGAAAGTCCTCGGTATGTTGGAAGATTTGGCTAAAACCGACGCAGAAAAATACGAAAATTTCTGGTCACAATTCGGCAATGTCATTAAAGAAGGGCCGGTTGAAGACCACAGCAACAAAGAACGTATTGCTAAATTGCTGCGTTTTGCCTCGACACACGGTGATTCCGACAAGCAAACCGTATCGCTGGAAGATTACGTCAGCCGCATGAAAGAAGGCCAGGACAAGATCTATTATGTGACTGCAGACAGCTACACTGCGGCCAAAAATAGCCCACACCTGGAAATCTTCCGTAAAAAAGACATCGAAGTACTGTTGTTGTCAGACCGCATCGATGAATGGCTAGTCGGTAGTCTGGATGAATTCGACGGTAAACATTTGCAATCTGTTACCAAAGGCGATCTGGACTTAGGTGAGCTTGATGACGAAGAAGCCAAAAAGCAGCAAGAAGAAATCAGCAAAGATTTCGAGTCGCTGATTAATCAAATCAAGGAAGTGCTGGGCGAAAAAGTCAGTGATGTCAAAATAAGCCACCGCTTGACCGAATCACCGGCCTGTTTGGTATCAGATGTTTACGGTATGACTGCCAACATGGAAAGAATCATGAAAGAAGCCGGGCAATTTATGGGCATGGGTAGAAAACCCACATTCGAAATTAATCCAACTCATGCGTTGGTAGTGAAGCTGAAAGAAGAACAGGATGACAGCCGATTTGCCGATCTTACCCACATTTTGTTTGATCAAGCCATCTTAAGCGAAGGTGGGCAGCTGGACGATCCTGCTGCATTTGTTCATAAACTCAACGGCTTATTGCAGGGCTTGTTGAAGTAAAATAAAAAAGGCTGGAGTGATCCAGCCTTTTTTTGCCTGTTAGTCAGAAGTGTAAAATAACAACTATCCGTCAAACGCCTCTATCTTCGTCTTAATCCCCTGCACATCCAATCCACACAGCGCCAACAGTTCTTCACGACTGCCTTGTTCGACAAAGCTATCCGGTAGGCTGATGTTCAGCACCGGCATCAAGATGCGTTGCGCTTGCAGGAATTCATTGACGGCACTGCCCGCACCACCAGCCAGGACGTTTTCTTCGATGGTAACGAGCACATCATGGCTTTTTGCCAGTTCCAATAATAAG
>JAUYMX010000463.1 GCA_030699345.1 Methylococcaceae bacterium | reverse complement strand
GCTGAATTGCTCAATGCGGTAGAAAACGTCAACAATCGGCAAAAACATCGCTTATTTGAAAAAATCAGCAGTCATTATCAAGGCAACCTGAAAGGCAAAGTATTTGCGTTATGGGGATTAGCGTTTAAACCTAATACCGATGACATGCGTGATGCGCCTAGCCGCGTATTACTTGAGGCCTTGATTGAGGCTGGCGCGACAGTGCAAGCCTATGATCCCGAAGCGATAGAGGAAGCCCAACGTATTTATGGCAACAAAGCAGGCTTGAGTTACAGCCAATCTCCTGTCGATGCACTAAAAGGTGCCGATGCGCTGGCAATTGTCACCGAATGGAAACAATTCCGCAGCCCTGATTTTGATCTACTCAGTACCTCTTTGACTGATAAGGTCATCTTTGATGGTCGCAATATGTTTGAACCGGCGATTGTTAGCCGCAGTGGTTTGCAGTATTACGCTATCGGCCGGTAACCCTGTCTTTCTGAGGACTACGCGCCATGGCATTAAATTATGCAGAGCACCGTATCAGCGAGGCTGAGTATCTCGACGGTGAAAAAATTAGCACGATAAAACATGAATTTATTGATGGTGCTGTGTATGCCATGGCGGGTGCCAGTAAGAATCATGAAAGAATATCTCTTAATGTGTCGAGAAAATTTGGCAACCATTTAGAAAATTCACCTTGTGAGCCTTTTTCTTCAGATATGAAGGTGAAAGCGGGTACAGCATTCTTTTATCCTGATGTCATGGTGGTTTGTGACAATCAGGATACTGATCCCTATTACACAGAAGCGCCGGTTATTATTGTCGAGGTCTTATCTGCCTCCACGCGCAAAACGGATGAAACTATTAAAAGAAGAGCCTATCAATCTATACCCAGTTTAAAAGAGTATGTGTTGATTGAGCAGGACATCGTTGATGTAGAAGTTTGTAGACGCTCGCAGGGCTGGGTGTCTGAACATTATTTCTTGGGCGATGAAGTCACTTTTGAAGCTATTAATCTAACGCTGTCGGTCGCCGATATTTACCAGCGTGTAGACAATGAAGACATACGCGACTTTCTGCTTGCCCAAAACAATTTAACCGAAGCATCATGAAAATTATCCCCACAACCATTCCCGATTTACTCATTTTTGAACCCAAAGTATTTGGCGACCAACGCGGTTTTTTTCTGGAAAGTTACAACCAACTTACTTTTCAGTCGCTCACCGGTTTAAGTTTGAATTTTGTCCAAGACAACCATTCTCGCTCCGGCAAAAACGTCTTAAGAGGCCTGCATTACCAAATTCAACAGCCGCAAGGTAAGTTAGTGCGTGTGACCAGTGGCAAGGTGTTTGATGTTGCCGTAGATTTGCGCAAATCCTCACCTACCTTCGGCCGCTGGGATGGCGTGGAATTAAGCGGCGACAATCATCGGCAATTATGGGTGCCGCCTGGCTTTGCCCATGGCTTTGTGGTGCTGTCCGAACAAGCTGATTTCCTCTATAAAACCACCGATTATTACGCGCCGGAACATGAGCGTTGCATTCGCTGGGATGATCCTGAGATTGGCATTGTTTGGCCCGAAGGCATTGAGCCGCTGCTGTCCGGTAAAGATCAGCAAGGCTTGTCGCTGCAAGATGCTGAGGTTTTTGCATGAAGATTTTGTTGACCGGCAGTCAAGGTCAAGTTGGCTGGGAATTGGCTCGGACACTATTGCCGTTGGGCGAAGTTGTCGCAGCCAACCGCGACCAAGCCGATTTGTCCGACCTGGATGGCTTGCGCCGCAGTATCCGGTCCATCAAGCCAGATATTATCGTCAATGCGGCGGCTTATACCGCAGTCGATAAGGCTGAAACTGACCAAGACCAGGCTTTTTTGATCAATGGTCAAGCAGCTGGCGTGTTAGCCGAGGAAGCGGCAATTTGCGGCGCCTTGTTGATTCATTATTCTACCGATTATGTGTTTGACGGTAGTAAGACGGGCGCCTACTTGGAAGGTGATCAGACCAACCCGCTTAATGTTTACGGCCAAAGCAAATTAGCTGGCGAGCAGGCTATTCAAGCCAGCACTGCGGATTTTTTGATCCTGCGTACGACTTGGGTGTATGCCGCCAGAGGTAATAATTTTGTCAAAAGCATGTTGCGGCTGGCGCAAGAGCGCGAAGAGTTGAATATTGTTGCCGATCAAATCGGTGCGCCCACTTGGGCGCGGTTGATTGCTGAAAGCACCGCGCACATCTTGCGGCAAGCCCAGCAAGAAAGGCAGCAAGGTGTATTTAAATCAGGCATTTACAATCTCACCTCGACGGGTGAAACCTCTTGGCATGGCTTTGCCGAAAAGATCATCGAATTAGCCAAGCAACAAGACGGCCTGTCGATTAAAGCCCAACGCGTCAATCCCATTCCGACCAGCGCCTACCCGTTACCTGCGACACGACCGGCCAATTCGCGGCTATCAACCCAGCGGTTGCAAAAACACTACCAACTCGCGTTGCCGCCTTGGGAAACTGCGTTGCAACTGTGTATGGATGAGATTTTCTCGAGCAAACCATAAAACCTCCCACACCAAAAAACTTCGCGTGCGCCTACTTAAGGAAAGTAAGTTATGAAAATTTTAATCACTGGCGGTGCAGGCTTCATAGGCTCTGCTTTGATCCGCCATTTGATCAACAACACCGAACATAGCGTTATCAACGTCGATAAACTGACTTACGCGGGCAATCTGGAATCGTTAACGACTGTTGCAGAAAGCCCGCGTTACAGTTTTGAACAAGCCGATATTTGCGATGCAGCCGGGATTACTAAACTACTGCAACAATACCAACCGGACGCCATCATGCATTTGGCGGCAGAATCCCATGTCGACCGTTCCATCGACGGCCCGGCGGATTTTATTGAAACCAACATCGTCGGTACTTACGTATTGGTAGAAGCTGCCCGGCAGTATTGGCAAGCACAGCCGGAAGCGCAAAAAGCCGGTTTTCGTTTTCATCATATTTCTACCGATGAAGTGTTTGGCGACCTGCATGGCACTGATGACTTATTTACTGAGCAAACGCCTTACGCGCCAAGTTCGCCTTATTCGGCCTCCAAAGCCAGCTCCGATCATATTGTTCGCGCTTGGCAACGTACCTATGGTTTGCCGATTGTCGTGACCAATTGCTCCAATAACTACGGCCCGTATCAATTTCCGGAAAAGCTTATCCCGGTGGTTATTCTTAATGCACTGGAAGGCAAGCCACTGCCGGTTTACGGAAATGGTCAGCAAATCCGGGATTGGCTGTTTGTCGACGACCATGCAAGAGCATTGTTGACCGTATTGGAGCGTGGCGACATCGGCGAAACTTACAACATCGGCGGGCATAACGAAAAAGCCAACCTCACTGTCGTGCAAACGCTTTGCGACATCTTGGACGAACTAAAGCCCGACAAACCTAACGGCATCAGCCATTACCGGGACTTGATCACTTACGTAAAAGACCGTCCTGGGCACGATTTACGTTACGCCATCGACGCCAGCAAAATCGCTAAAGAACTCGGCTGGACACCCACAGAAACTTTCGACACCGGCCTGAAAAAGACCGTGCAGTGGTATTTGGATAATTTGGATTGGTGCAAACACATACAGGACGGCAGTTATCGTCGGGAAAGATTAGGATTGGGAGAATCACAATGAGTTGGAAAGGTATTATTCTCGCCGGTGGTGCTGGTACCCGTTTGCATCCCATCACCAAAGCGGTATCCAAACAACTATTGCCGGTGTACGACAAACCGATGATTTATTACCCGCTGTCGGTGTTAATGCTGTCCGGTATTCAGGACGTGCTGATCATTACCACGCCAGAGGATCAGCTTAATTTCAAAAACCTGCTCGGTGACGGCAGCGATTTTGGTATTCGTATCGAATACGCTGCGCAGCCCAAACCGGAAGGCTTGGCGCAAGCGTTTTTAATTGGTGAAGACTTTATCGGTGACAGCAATACCTGTTTGGTGTTGGGCGACAATATCTTTTTCGGCCAAGGCTTTACCGCCAGTTTAAAGCGAGCCATGACCCGCAATAAGGGCGCCACGGTGTTAGGTTACAAAGTTAAAGATGCCGAACGTTTTGGCGTAGTGGAATTTAACCAAGACAACAAAGCCGTATCCATCGAAGAAAAACCCGCGCAACCAAAATCAAACTACGCGGTAACCGGCTTGTATTTTTACGACAATCAAGTCGTTAAACATGCCAAAAGTATTAAGCCATCGCCACGCGGTGAACTGGAAATTACTGAAATCAATCGCGTCTATCTGGAAAATAACCAGCTCAACGTCGAAATATTAGGCCGCGGCTTTGCCTGGCTGGATACCGGCACCCACGACAGCCTGATTGATGCCGGCCAATTTGTGCAAACCGTTGAAAATCGCCAAGGCTTTAAAATCGCATGTCTGGAAGAGATTGCCTTTCATCAAGGTTGGTTATCTAAGGAAGATTTAGTGAAACGCGGTAACGCCTTGGGTAAAACCGCTTATGGGGAGTATTTGCTGGAAATTGCTGAGCTGTAGGGTTGTAGGATGGGTAGAACGCAGAGAAACCGATCAATGTTGATATTGTAGTTGTTGATGGGTTTCGGCTAAGCCTCTTCCCATCCTTATATCTACGATACTATAGAACAATGGAATACATTATTTTTAGCGATATGGTCAGATGCTTATTAGACATGCCATGTCGTAAATATTACGTTAGGCTCATATATGATGAATTGGCTACGAAATGCATGGCAAGGCCAAGCAAAGGCTTTACCTACATTTCTCCTGCTTGCGGTATTACCATGGATAGTAGCAATGGTCATTGGCAGCAAATTGGGATTTGCAAATCTGTTTGCATTTGGATATGAGCTGAACCCCGCTATTTCAATTCCCTTGGGGGTTCTTGAGTTTAGTTTTATGTTTTTCGGACTGATTTGTTATTGGCGGTCTGCCTTTAATTGTTCGCGGCGCTGGTATGGCTATGTGGGGCGTGCTGTAGTTGGAATTCGCCTATTTGAGCTACTAAGCCGTCTGTTACTCGTTGTCGTTCTTCTATACGCTCTTTTCCCTTCTTTCTATCTTGCCGAAGCCAGTCAGCTCGTAGATACCATCTTGAATCAAATTTAGCTCGTAGGATGTGCTGAGGTACGAAGCGCATCAATCGCGAACGATGCGCCTCGGCAATTGCTCCTTGCATTGCTCTACCTCCTGCATCCATGCAGTCGTCCTTCGTCGGCACATCCTACGGATGTTTGAAATTGAATAACAACTAAGTTTAACTCATCGCTCCAGCGGCGCTACGCTACACAAGCTCTACAGTCCTGCCTAATCATATTGATTTATAAACACTTTCTTTAGAACAAGCGCTAGCACGCAACTCAATTGCCACTTTGTTTGATAAAGAGAGCTTTTAGTTGGCAGTTCATTTACTCTTTACCCATCAAAATCAGGCGAGAATCTGAGTATTATTGATACTCACGATTCAGCTTTTATAGTTCCCATCTTAACCAAGTGAAGTTATCTAATGAGACAGCTTACGCCGGAAGGCCAGCAAGTAATCAACAACATTGCCCAACGTTATAATTTTAGTCCTGATGCGGTATTCAGCATGTTGCAGTCGGTAATTAACGGTAACGGTTCTATGGCGCAGTTTAGTCACCCTGAATTTGGCGGTTCCGGCCAATGGATGAAGGGCGGCATGATTATGTTGGGCGATATGTTCAATAACGGCTTAAAAAACACGGTAGGCGGATTGTGCCAAGAGCTTTCCAATTTGATTGCTAATCAACCGGGCCTTATTCAAAGCGGCAGCTTTCAGTCACAGAATCAAGGCACTCAGCAGCAAAGCAACTTCGCCGGTAACTATTCGGGCACTGGCGGACAGCAACAAAATAGCTCTGGACCCATCGGGCCGGTTAGCTTATTTGTGCCGCCACCTGCCGGTAGTTCTGGAGATTGGTGGCCGACTGGACTGCAATTTCCTAACAGTACGGGCGCGCAAAATAATGTGCGTTATGCTTATTTTGCCACCATTCGGCGGCTGGCTATCGAAGCCAATGGGCATGTAACGCTTTACGATACATTGGATCATCAGATCGGTGGTTTTTCCCAGCAACAGTCGGTAGGCGGCTCTATTACGTTTACCAGTCAATATGGGCTGGTCGATGTTAATTCGCTGCCCATCATTTCTATCGATAATGTGCCTGTGCAAAAGCAGGATGAATTTCAACCTGAGCCTTTCCCAATTCAACCAAACATTGTGAATACTCAAGGTGTCAATCAAGAAGCGGATATTTTTGCGGCGATCGAGAAATTGGCCAATCTTAAAGATAAAGGCATCTTGACCGACGAAGAGTTCAGCGCCAAGAAAGCAGAGTTGTTAGCTAGATTGTGATTTTCTAAAAGTCTTAACTCACCCAATCTTCCAGCAATTTGAACAGTAAAACGCCTCGGCCAGAATATTGGGTCGAGGTGTTCAGCTCAGTCAAGTAAGCACCGCGTACCCTGCCAACCACTACATTTACCCTATTGCCTCCACCCGGTACCGAAACACCTGAATAGTGTTCGACCAATAATCCGGTGAAAATCCTGCTTTTTGTTTTAGATGCCTTAAAAACTGTTTAGGCTCCGGCAACTGCTCCCAGACTGAGGGCAAAAAGGTGCCGCGTCGCTGTCCTTCTTGGAAAATCAGTCCATCAATGCCGGGCTTTAGCTGGCTCAGTAAATCTTGCTCAGAATTAAATGACATCGGCTCAGATGCGCTGAGTATCGACAGATGGATTTCTAAATCATTCAGCTCATGAATGTTGAGCGGCGGAAAACGCGGGTCATCGAAGGCAGCGGCAAAGGCGTTTTCGGCTATATCTTCAGCTAATGGCCTGACCGCTTCCAGCATGCCGATACAGCCGCGCAGATGGTGATGTTTTTCTAATGTGACAAAGGTAGCGCGCTTTTCTCGTAATTCGGGAGGAAAATCTTCCAGATTGACCGGTAATGGCAGATCTGTTTCTAAGCCGTGTTCAATCGAGCTTTTCGCCAGCGCCAGTAATTGTTGTTGCTGTTCTTTATTCAATGACATAAGCGCCGTACCCAACTACTTTTTGTCTATCGCCCGCCGTGTCACCAGAATTACGCAGGTCGATGGTTTTAATGGTCAGGGATTTGTCGCGTGCCAGCTTTAATAGACCGCTAATACCGACTCTGCCGCAGGCCGATTCGGTGTCGAGATCCTCGTATTGGAGATCTTCAATGGTCTGACTGGTCGCCATATCACATTTTCTGGCGGTGGCGTAATTATGGTAATGACTTAAATCAGAGCTGATTACAATCAATGTTTCAGGCCCGCCCCACAGCATTCCCAGTACGTCGCTGACTTCTTCCGGTGTGGCATCACTGGCAACGATGGGCACAATGCTAAAGTTATCGAGCACTTTTTGTAAAAAAGGCAGCTGAACTTCTAAGCTGTGTTCAAAGGCGTGCGCTTGTTCAATATATTCAACAAAAGGCAGTTGAGTGAGGGCTTGAACAGCCTGACGATCAACAGGTATAAGCCCTAGCGGCGTGTTAAACCCTTCGGCTCTACTTACAGCCAGTCCTCTGAACGCGACGTGATGCGAAGGGCCGATCAGCACGACACGGGTAATTGAATGATGAGCGGGCTTTAATCTGACGTAAGCAGTTGCCGCAATAGGGCCTGAATAGACGTAACCGGCATGCGGAACAATTATTACTTTGGGCACTTTTGCAGGCGTCTCAGCCTCAATTAAAAATTGCTCGAGCATGTTTTCTAATTGCTGCGGGTTGGCCGGATAAAAAGTGCCGGCGACTGCGGGTTGTCTGTTCATTTAAATATCCTGTGAAATGGTCAAGCGCTACAAAACGGCGGCGCGACTATTGTCGGTACATAGTAGGCGCAGTAAGTACCAACATCCATACGTAACATTACCTAAGTAGTGTTACGGAAATAATTAAAGGCATTTATCTGATAAGTTATGTCGATTAATTCAATGCTTTGTTAGTTCAATCAATTCAACGTTGGAATAATTAACGCGACTGAAGGGAGATAAGATGACGGAATTTATTAGCCACGATACGGTTAAAACCCGCTATTGGCACAAGCTCGATGATGGTCGAATACAATGCGATCTTTGCCCACGATTTTGTAAATTACATAAAGATCAACGCGGCTTGTGCTTTGTTCGGCAAAATCTGGACGATCAGATTGTTATGACCAGTTATGGCCGATCCAGCGGCTTTTCGATAGATCCTATCGAAAAGAAACCACTCAATCATTTTTTACCCGGTACCCCGGTATTTTCATTCGGCACTGCCGGTTGCAATCTGGCCTGTAAATTCTGCCAGAACTGGGACATCAGCAAATCGCGAGAGATGGACATCTTGATGAAAAAGGCATCGCCCCATGCGATTGCCCAAGCTGCCAAAGATTACGGCTGCGACAGTGTTGCTTACACTTATAACGACCCGGTGGTGTTTCATGAATATGCCATCGATACTGCTCAAGCTTGTCGAGAGTTGGGCATAAAATCGGTCGCGGTGTCAGCAGGTTATGTGTGCTTTGAGCCCCGTGTCGAGTTTTATCAATGGATGGATGCCGCCAACATCGATTTAAAAGCCTTCAGCGAACGGTTTTATCGCCAAATTACCGGCGGGCATCTGGACCCGGTGCTGGAAACTTTGAAATACATCAAACATGAAACTTCCGTTTGGCTGGAACTGACGACCTTGTTAATTCCAGGCGAGAATGATTCAGAAAGCGAACTGCAAGCGATGACGCAGTGGGTAGTGGAAAACTTAGGTCCGGATGTGCCCATGCATTTCACAGCGTTTCATCCCGACTGGAAAATGCTCGATAAACCCTGGACACCGCATTCGACCTTATTAAAAGCAAGGCAAATCGCCCTAAATAACGGCGTTCGCTACGCTTACGTGGGTAATGTGCATGACAAGACCGCAGAGAGCACGTATTGCCATAGCTGCGGCAAATTGTTGATCGGTAGGGATTGGTATCAGTTATCGGAATGGAATCTGGAGGCGTCGGGCAACTGCCGTTTTTGTGGTGAGCGTTGTGCGGGGGTATTTAATGATAAGCCATGGTCGAGGTCGAAACAGAAGTGGTAGGCCGTCATCCACAACATGGCCACCGCGCGCAGCAGATCGATGCGGTCGAGGCGCCTGGGGTACGTGGGCGGAAAAACCATCGGCGCCGCGGTCAGACCGGCTGGCCCTGAACG
>JAUYMX010000438.1 GCA_030699345.1 Methylococcaceae bacterium | reverse complement strand
AGAGCTATTTTTAAAACTTCTTCTGTTTGCATTCAAATTCCTGAAAAATTAGTGTTATTGAGTTTGATAAAGTTGCTGCTGTTGTATGTATTCTATGACAGCATCGGGTAATAAAAAACGAGGGGACTGCTTAAGCGCAATCATGTTTCTAATCGCAGTGGCAGAAATATCCAGCTGAGTGACCGGCTGAAAAAATATCGACCCTGCGGGTGTTTTGCTCAGCTCGGTTTTAGCATTTGCCAAGCGGGGGTTAAAAAAAGAATCTAGCGTTTTGATCGCATAACCCGGCCGGGTCAGCACCACAAGGTGAGCGTAAGCAAATAGCTGTTGCCAACGATGCCAACGGGTTAAGTTTTCAAAAGCATCGCTACCAATAAACAATAGTAATGTTTGCTCTGAAAACTCTTCACGCAACGATTTTAAGGTATCGACCATATACGATGGCCCTGCCCTGTCCAGCTCGCGGCTATCGACTATCAAGCCCGGCTCATGATTTATGGCCTGTTGTAACATCTGCAAGCGCATGGTTGCAGATGCCTTGGGCTGATCACGATGCGGCGGTTGATAGCAAGGAATCAGCCTGACTTCATCCAAACCAAACAACTCTTTGACTTCCAACGCTGAACGCAGATGACCGTAATGCACCGGATCAAAGGTGCCACCAAAAATACCGATCATTTACTGCCTGATATGACCATCGCCCAGGACGATGTACTTTAACGACGTCAAGCCCTTTAAGCCGACCGGGCCGCGCGCATGCAGTTTGTCGGTACTAATACCGATTTCAGCGCCTAAGCCATATTCAAAACCATCGGCAAAGCGGGTTGAGGCATTGACCATCACCGAGCTGGAATCGACTTCACGCAAAAAACGCCTGGCCAGTGTGTAATCTTCAGTAACAATGGCTTCGGTATGCGCAGAGCTGTATTGATTGATATGGGCAATCGCTTCATCGATACCGGCAACGATATGAATGGATAATATCGGCGCCAAATATTCAGTGTGCCAGTCTGCTTCGGTGGCCCTTATAGCCTGTGGAATCAATGAACAGGTTTTTGCGCAGCCCCGTAACTCCACGCCTTTTTCTAAATATTGCGCAGCCAATAGCGGCAATATTTGGGGGGCAATGCTTTCCGCTATTAACAAGGTTTCCATCGCATTACAAACGCCATAACGATGCGTTTTAGCATTGATGGCAATCGCAATAGCTTTATCAATATCGGCTTTGTCATCAATATAGACATGACAAATGCCATCCAGGTGTTTGATCACCGGAATAGTCGCATTGTTTGAAATACGCTCAATCAAGCTTTTGCCGCCGCGCGGCACAATCACATCAACATACTGGTTCATAGTAATCAACTCGCCCACTGCGGCACGATCTGCAGTGGCGACGATTTGCACCGCGGTCGTCGGCAAACCGGATGCTGCCAAGCCCTCGCTAATGCAGGCAGCAATTGCTTGATTGGAGTGTATTGATTCCGACCCCCCACGCAGAATACAAGCATTACCTGCTTTAAGACACAAAGCTGCAGCGTCAATAGTGACATTCGGGCGGGATTCGTAAATGATACCGATCACACCCAAGGGCACGCGCATTTGCCCTACCTGGATGCCGCTGGGTCGGTAGCTCAAGTCGCTGATTTCACCAACAGGATCCGGCAATGCAGCCACTTGTTTCAACCCTTCAACCATGGCCTGAATACTTTTAGGTGTTAATGCCAAACGGTCTAATGACGCCGCATCCAGCCCGCTTTGCTTGGCTGCCGCTAAGTCTTTAGCGTTTTCGGCAATCAACCGGTCGCTGCTGTTACTGATGATTTCGGCAATCTTCAACAGTGCCTGATTTTTTTTACCTGACTCGGCGCGACTGATTTCACGCCCAGCTTTTCTGGCTTGTTCACCCAGGTTTTGCATGTACTGCTTAATGTCCACTTCTATCCTCACTTGGCATTAATCATTAATG
>JAUYMX010000437.1 GCA_030699345.1 Methylococcaceae bacterium | reverse complement strand
GGTACAACCCCAGAAGTACTGATCGTCACCCGACGTTTCGATAAACCAAAACAAAAATCATCCATCATCAGATTCATAGCCGCAATCACGTTATCAAAGTTGAGCAAAGGTTCGCCCATACCCATCATGACCACATTGGTGATTCTTTTCTCTGACCCTAAGCGCTGCTGAGCAACAATTACTTGACCGATAATCTCGGCAGTTGTCAGATTTCGGTTAAATCCTTGCTGTGCGGTGGAGCAAAACGTACAAGCCAACGCGCAACCAATTTGCGAGGAAACACACAGAGTGCCGCGTCCTTCTTCAGGAATAAAAACAGTCTCTACTCGATTGCCACAGCTGGTTTGTAACGCCCATTTACGGGTGCCATCGGAAGCGATTTGCTCAACGACAATTTCAGGAGTAATGATCGTGCAATTATCTTTTAGATACTCGCGCAAAGACTTGCTTAAATTGGTCATCAGGTCGAAATCTTCGATTCCTTCCTGATAGATCCATTTAAGTAATTGTGTCGCCCGAAACGGCTTCTCACCTAAACCGACAAAAAAGGCCGCTAAGCCTTTTCTGTCGAAATCCAGCAAGTTGATAATTTTAACGGGTGCGTGCACTGATTTCGTTATCCGAGAAAAAATAAGCAATTTCTCTTTGAGCTGATTCTAATGAATCCGAACCATGTACAGCATTTTCATCGATGCTGCTGGCGAAATCAGCACGAATGGTGCCTGGAGCTGCTTCTTTAGGGTTAGTTGCGCCCAATATTTCGCGATGTTTAAGCACTGCGTTTTCACCTTCCAACACTTGGATAATAACAGGACCTGAAATCATGAATGCGACCAAATCGTTAAAAAAGCCACGTTCGCTATGCTCTGCGTAAAAGCCTTCAGCTTGTTCTTTGCTTAAGTGCAGCATTTTTGCAGCAATAATTCTTAAACCATTTTTTTCAAAACGACTGTAAATATCGCCGATAACATTTTTAGCTACTGCATCAGGTTTAATGATGGAAAAAGTGCGTTCTATCGCCATTTTTTTAAAACTCCTAGTGAATAAATAATGATTGCAGATTATATCTGATTAAAAAGTATCAAGTACAACGCAGCTGTT
>JAUYMX010000433.1 GCA_030699345.1 Methylococcaceae bacterium | reverse complement strand
ATGGCCAATGGTTTCAGCAGCAACATCATCTCGGGATCGTCAGCGAGACTTTCGTTAAGTTTTTGCAAAAACTGCCCGTGCTGCTTCTCTAGCCGAACAAACAACGATAACAAGGCTTGGCCGGCGGCGGTTAGGCAGGTGCCGCCACCCTTGCTGCCGCCGGTAACCGTGCTAATTAATACTTTTGGAGCCAGATTGTTGGCGCGCTCTATGATCTGCCAGGCACCTTTATAGCTTAAGCCCATTTGTTTGGCGGCCTGATTGATTGAACCGCTCTGATCTATCGCTTTTAACAAAGCTATCATGCGCCGATCCAGCGCGCCGGCGAGGCGCAATTCACCTTCGACCCAGCGAGTCGTTATACGGTTATTCGTTTTCTTGAGCATTTTCATACCTGAAAGTGTGATGTTTCAAAAACGGGCAAACGCTTTGCACTGGATATTATTTTACCAACAGCAATGGTTTGTTTCGTAAATCGTTATGTACTTTTATGCCTAACGAATTACAATAAGCTAGCGTTTATTACAAATGCTGCGAATAAGTCCCGACTTTTCTAGGCGTTGAGACTATTAGGTTTACGATTATAAGTCACCGATGAGGCTTCAAAACAAACCTTTTACAACATTCCGACAATCGCTTAGATGTTGGCGATAATCGGAAAGTATCGTTATTGGATTACCCTTCGTAAACCTGCGGAGTATTATTGAGCCTCACCCCAACCAATGAGGAATTATTATGAAAGCAAGTGCACGTAATCAATTTGCCGGTACCGTCAGTGAAGTAAGAGTGGGTGCCGTCTATGCTGAAGTTGATGTCGCCTTAACAGGCGGAGAAACCATCGTCGCGTCCATTACTAAAGAGTCCGTCGATACGCTGGCGATCAAAATCGGCGTGAAAGTGATTGCCTTGGTCAAAGCGCCGCAAATCATTATTGTCACCGATTTCGGCGGCTACCGGCTGTCCGCGCGCAACCAGTTGAAGGGCTTAGTGACGCAGGTTAAGCCCGGAGCGGTTAACTCTGAAATCGATATAGAGTTAAGCGGCGGCGAACAAGTAACCGCTACCGTGACCAATGACAGCGTCGAAACCCTGGGTTTGCGTAAAGGCCAGACGGCCACAGCAGTGTTCAAGGCCGGTGCGGTCATTCTGGCTGTCGCCGGATAATGTGTCTTGTAACTCGGCCGCAAATGATCTTCATCTGTGGCTGAGTTACTCTTATAGCTGGAGAGAGCCATGCTGCTGGAAATGAATGTAAAACTGCGCCGGGGACATTTCGACCTGGCCACGCAACTGTCTGTCAACGACACTAGCGGTCTGTTTGGCAAATCCGGCGCTGGTAAAAGCACCTTGCTCGGCTTGATCGCCGGCACCATCCAGCCGCAAAGCGGGCAGATTGTACTTGACGGTAAAATTTTGTTCGACAGTCACAAAGGCATCATGGTGCCGCGAGAACAGCGTCCAGTGGGGGCGGTGTTGCAAAGCGACTATGGTAATTCTTCGGAAACTGTCCGCAATAATCTGACCGCAGCCTTTAATCGGACATTAAAACAGCGACGCCTCTTTAAATTGGATTTTTTGATTGAGCTCTTAGAACTGGGCCCCATGCTTGATCACACCATCGAACTACTGTCCTCCGGCGAACGCCAGCGGGTTGCCCTGGCACGTTCGCTATTGAAATCCCCACAGTTATTGCTGCTGGATGAAACGTTTGCTGCTATTGGCAACGATTTCCGTGTACAGCTACTGCCGATCCTAAAGCGTCTGCAGGATGAACTGGGCTTGCCCGTACTGTATGCCAGCCAGTCTCTGGGCGAAATACTGGAGCTGACCGACCGGCTGATTGTGCTGGAGCAAGGCAAAGTCATGCGTAGCGGTTCATTGCGCGAGGTCGTCAAACAACAAGGCATGCTGCGTTATTTAGGCATCCATCAAATCGATAATATCTTGGCGGTAACCATCCGCAGCCACGATTATCCGGCAGGTTGCAGTCTGGCTCAAAGCTTCGGGCTGCCGCTGGTCTTGCCGCTACGCCCGCATTTAGCTGCCGGTAGCCAAAGCCAGGTGTCGATACGCGCCGGTGACATTGCGTTAGCCCGCAACTACCTCAGCGGCATCTCCATACAAAACCAAATCAAAGGCCAAATCTGCGCACTGATTCCCAGCGGCGAAAGTATCATCGTACAAATAGATTGCGGCGGCACCTTACTGGCAGAAATTACGCCAGGTGCATGCCGGGATATGGCCTTGCAAGAAGGCGATGACATTTACTGCCTGATCAAAACCCACGCTATTAGCTACCTCACCGAGTTCGATGCGCAACCCTATCAGCGGGTAGTCAGTCATGGTGATGGCCATTATTATCTTGGGGCCTGCTAAGCGCTATACAATTGCTTGACAACTTGACCGTTACTTACTTGATTATCAATGCCCAAGATATGAAGATGAACACACAAGGCGTTGAACTCAATGAACAACGCATAGTTGATTTATTTTCCCCACTGCCCCGTGCTTATCCAGTGAAGTTTTAAGTTATTCAGCACAATATAAAGTTGTAAATACCTTTTATAACTCCATCAGAACCTAACGGTAAAAGTATGACTGGACAGTATCTGATCGAAAAACCATCGCCGTGGATTGTTGAAAATACCCCGTTGATTAATAAAAACGGTCTAGTTCTTGACCTTGCCTGTGGCACTGGGCGTCACGCCATCTGGCTTGCCAAGCAAGGTTATCAGGTCGATGCGCTCGATCGTGATGCTCAGGCGGTCTCAAGCATGGTCGGGATGGACAATATCAACGTTGTAGTTATAGATCTTGAAGCAGGTGACTGGCCTCAATCAGAGCAACGATATAACGGAATAATCGTCAGTCGATATTTATATCGGGCATTGCTGAACACGCTTGCTACGCTACTTAATCCAGGCGGCGTGCTGATTTATGAAACATTCATGGTTGGTAACGAATGCTATGGCAAGCCCAGTAATGCCCATTTTTTGTTACAGCCTAATGAGTTGCTGGAAATCTATTCACCGTTGCTGAACGTAATCTCATTCGAGCAAGGAGAAGAGCAATTGCCGAGGCCCGCGGTTATGCAACGTATTTGCGCTACTCGACAAGGTTAATGAATCCTTTGCAACTCATAGTATTGTTGTTAACAGCTTAACCAAGGTAAATGTTACTCAGAGGATTTTGAATGAGGACTAATAAACTGGCGGTTTTTGGTGGTGGTGCCGCCATTGGTATGCTCGGCGGGCTTATCGGTTTAGGTGGAGCAGAGTTTCGTTTACCGCTGTTGATAGGAATCTTCCGCTTCGGTGCTTTGGAAGCAGTCATTCTCAATAAGGCGATGAGTATTGTGGTTGTAGCATCTGCCTTGTTTTTCCGCTCACGAACGGTGCAGTTTGAGAGTGTCGTTTCGCATTGGGATGTAATTATGAATCTTCTGGCTGGCAGTCTTGCGGGCGCTTGGTTGGGTGCAAGTTGGGCAATGCGGATTAAATCAGAGACACTTTATAGAACCATAGCCATCCTTCTTGTTGTAATCGCTTTAGTGTTGCTGTTCGGACATAACTCGGCAGCAGCGAATGGACTCATTGTTACCGGCATAGTTCAAGCAATATTGGGTGTAATCGCTGGTTTTGCTATTGGTGTAGTTGCTGCTTTGCTTGGGGTGGCAGGCGGAGAATTGCTGATTCCTACGATAATCTTGCTGTTCGGTGCCGACATTAAGCTGGCAGGTAGTTTATCTCTTGCGGTCAGCCTACCCACCATGCTGACTGGCTTCATGCGCTATCGTCGCGACAAAAGCTTTACAGTGTTACAAGAAAATTATGGTTTCGTATTCATTATGGCTGCCGGATCGCTTGTGAGGGTGTAAAACTTTCCGTGTAAACCGCCATTAAAAAACTTCTGTTAGTCGGTCTTGGTACAGAATCATAAACTGATTCAGCGCTGGCTTCCAATCGCGAATCGGCATGGTCCATTTCTTGGCCGCTTGCTCAATGGCC